>JAFUPO010000235.1 GCA_017481185.1 Clostridia bacterium
CCGAAAACCGGGCCCAGGGAGGGCTCCCGCAGGGCTAGCATGGCCTTTTTGCCCAGCACGGTCATGCCGTCGGCCAGGCCTACGGACACGGTGGTTTTTCCCTCCCCAGCGGGGGTGGGATTGATGGCCGTGACCAGCACCATTTTGGCCCGATCCGGCAGATTCTGATAGGGGATGGGATCCACCTTGGCCACATAGCGGCCATAGGGGGAGAGGGTCTCTTCCTGGATACCGGCAGCCTTTGCAATCTCTGCGATAGGGCGAAGCTTGGCAGCCTGAGCGATAGCAATATCAGACATGAAAAAGCACAGCCTTTCTTTTTCAGTTTGTAAAAATGTTCGGCTTTGAGTATAGCATAGAAATTTTGCCGGTGCAATCTACGCCTGTAAAAACCCTTTCCTTTTGTTGACAGCCCCTCTTAGGGGATGTTATAATATTCGTTAGGTTTTGACCTAAGAAAGCTTTAGGAGGCCCAACTGATGAAGAAAGTCATTTCTCTCGTTCTGGCCCTGATCCTGCTTCTTTCCTGCATGCCTGCTTCTCTGGCCGGCGGCATTGAAACGGTGATCGTGGACGAAGAAGACCGTAAGCTGGTGAAGGCAAACCAGACCTTCCCTTCCAACATTGCTGTGCCCGGCGAAAGCCCCACCACCGGCCTGCCCTGGGATGGCGTATATCTGCCCATGCTGGTGCAGATCGATAACTCTAACGGCGGCGTTGATGCAAAGCATCAGCCCTGGGGCGCTCGCTATGCGGACGTTGTGTATGAAAGCCCCCTGCACCGCCTGGGCGCCACCCGTATCTCCTACCTGTTCAGCGACTATATCCCCGACTCTGTGGGCCCCGTTCGTTCCGCCCGCGTGGGTCACGTATGGCTCTGGTATGAGTGGCGCGGCGGCTTCCTCTTCTACGGCGGCCAGGAAGCTTACGGCTCCAACATCAACACCGAGCTGAAGGAGCTGGGCTATCGCGTAGCTGAGGGTGCGCCCCTGTTCTCCGGCATCGTGAGCAAGTCCAAGCCCTGGAAGAAGTTCTACACCCGCAAAAAGGGCCGTCCCAGCCCCTCTAACGTGGATGCCAACGTGGCCGCCATGCAGGCGCTGTTCCCCGCCGATTATGTGGCTCCCTCCCGTCCCTTCCTGTTCACCGATGAGCTGCCCGATACCGGCGATTTCGCCTACAACATCACTGTGAAGTGGAAACATAAGAACTATGTGACCTCCTTTACCTATGATGAAATGAGCAACACCTATCTGCGCTTTGTGACCGGCGAGCCCTATGTGGATTCTGAGACCGGCGAGCAGATTTCCTTCTCCAACATCATCATCCAGCGCACCAACCTGCGCTTCAACGGCGGCAATGATAAGCCCATCACCGATAACGTGGGCAGCGGCAACTGCGAGATCTTTATGGGCGGCCGCTACATCCCTGGCTATTGGGTTCGCTCCTCTATGGAGGATCGCACCATCTACTTTGATGCGGACGGCAACGAGCTGGAGCTCCAGCGCGGCAAGACCTATATTGCCATGCCTGATTACGACATCCCCGTGACCTACTCCGCTCAGTAAATTAAAGATTGCCTGCCCAATCGGGCGGGGCTCATAAAACAGAAATCCGACCGATGGCTGTAAGGCATAGGTCGGATTTTTGCTGCAAGGCTGCTGCACTGTGCAGCCGCGCATCGCAGGCGGGCTTTGTCACACTCTGCGAACCGTGGATTGCCAAACCTCCCTGGGGCTGATACAATACGCCCCAAGGAGGCGAAATATCGTGGATTGTTTAAAAACCGGGCGGCTGATTGCAGCCCTGCGCAAGGAGAAGGGATTTACCCAGCGCAAGATGGCTCAGGCCCTGGGGATCAGCCCGAAAACCGTGTTCAAATGGGAGTGCGGCCTGGGGTGCCCGGACCTGACCCTGTGGCCGGAGCTGTCCGCCATGCTGGGGGTGGAGATGGCCCAGATGATGGCGGGAGAGATCACCCCCAACCAACCGGACGCCGGCAATATGGCTCGGCTGAAATTCTACGTGTGTCCTCAGTGCGGCAATATCCTCACAGCCACCGGCAGCGCGGCTGTGGCCTGCTGCGGCAGGCGCTTGGAGCCTCTAAGGGCCGGGCCTGCGCCCGAGGAACTGACGGTGCGCACGGAGCTGTCTGACGGGGAATACTACGTGACCTTGGAGCATCCCATGGCCAAGGCCCATCACTTGAAATTTGCAGCCTTTATCCGGTATGATCAGATGCTCCTCAAACGGCTTTATCCAGAGCAGGAGGCGACCCTGCGGCTCGCCCAGCTGCGGGGCGGCAAGCTCTTTGTTTACTGCACCGTACACGGGCTGATCGGCCCCCTCGCCCTCCGTTAAAAATACCCCGGATGCTTTATCGTGCATCCGGGGTATTTTTCATAGGCCATATTCGACGCTGACCAATTCATAATCCGCATCCACATCCCGGCCCGTGAAGCCCTTTTCCAAGCACTCCATTTCGCCGGACTGATTATCATAGGGGTCGATGCGCAAATGCTCCTTGGGGAAATCGAAGGGGGCCGCATACTGGCTGTTGGCCGCCATGCGCATGGGCTCCAAATTGCCGAAGTAGAAATCCCACCGCTCCAGGTTACCGTTGCGCCAGGCGCTGCCGCCATAGGAGCAGTCGCAGAAAAGCCAGCCCCATCCCTCCACATAGAACTGGGCCCAGTCATGGCTGCCCACATAGGTGGGCTCCACCGCCAGACCGGATTGCCACCGGGCGGGGATGCCGCTGATGCGGCACAGGAGGATGAACAGCAGGGCCTGGATGCCGCAGTCGCCCTTTAAATTGACGGCGGCGTACTCGCCCAGATGATCGATCTGAAAATAGTCCCGCACGAAGGAATACTTCACCTGCGTGGTAATGAAATCGTAGAACTTTCGGGCAATTTTCAGATGATCCTTTTCATCGCCCCGGATCTCCCGGGCCAGGTCTCTCAGGTAGGGGGTGAACTGCATACAGGGCAATTCAGAGGCAAGATCCTGCTGAGTAGGAGGCGGTGCATCGGGGTAAAGGGGTTCCTGGGGCGCGGGCTGGGTCAGATCCGCATACACCATGCGGCTCAGATACCGATATTCCAACTTGAAGGGTTTATTCTCCTTCATGGTCCGCTCAAAGTATACCGTGCGGGCAGGGGAGGTCTCCGGGGCCACACCCTGGCAGGCGGGGTCCAGCTGCACAAGCTCCACCTGGCTTTGGGCGGCTCCGGGCTGAGGAATGGGCAGGTGCGCCCGGTAGGTTTCACCAGGGATAAAGGATTCCTGAGCCAGC
>JAFUPO010000236.1 GCA_017481185.1 Clostridia bacterium
CTTTGGTCGCATACTGGTTTGTTGTATAAACCAATAACCTGTAAATGAAATCTGGATCCCCACCGCGAATGATACAAAAGCGAATTTTTGCGCTGCACAAAGCCATCCACCCGTTTGCAGGCCTCTTTGAGGGCGAGATTGGGGAGATGAATACTGCCCTCTCCCAGCGCTGATAAGCTTTCAACAAATGTTTTTGCTTGCTGATATGCTTTTTGTGATGCGAAATAGTATGGATGAATTGCTGCCTCTTCTTTAGCAGGAAGCCGCTCCCCCTGGTAGGATTGAATTAATATGAGAATCGATCTTATGTTCTCGGGTGCATCATGGACCGCTTCGGCTGGCAGAACGTAACAGGCATCATAACCAATCTGCAACGCGATTTTTTTCAGTTCGCTAACAGTCAGCACGTCTATCCCCCCTATATAAAAAGCAGGCTGCCGCAAGCGGGTTGCAGCAGCCTGCCCATAAACCAATTTACTTGGTGCCGAAAAGCCGATCGCCGGCATCGCCCAGACCGGGGATAATGTAGCCATGGTCATTGAGTTTCTCATCCAACCCGGCAACAAAAATATCTACATCAGGATGATCTTCCTGGATGCGAGCAATTCCCTCAGGGGCTGCAATCAGGTTGACCAAACGGATGTTCTTGCAGCCACGCTTCTTGATAAAAGTGATTGCAGCGCTTGCGCTGCCGCCAGTTGCCAGCATAGGATCAAGCACCAGCAGCTCACGATTTTCGCTATCAGCAGGAAGCTTGCAATAGTATTCAACGGGCTCCAGGGTTTCAGGATCGCGGTAAAGACCGATGTGACCGATGCGGGCAGCAGGCACCATCCGCAATACGCCGTCCACCATGCCCAAGCCGGCGCGCAGAATCGGTACAATTCCAAGTTTCTTACCTGCCAGCACCTTGCTCTTGCAGGTGCAGATGGGGGTTTCTACATCAACTTCCTCCGTTGGCAGGTCGCGTGTAACTTCATAAACCATGAGCATAGAGATCTCTTCCAAGAGCTCCCGGAACTCTTTGGCGCCGGTATTCTTATCACGCATTAGGCTCAATTTGTGCTGAATGAGAGGATGATCAAAAACATGTACGTTACTCATGATGTAGTTCTCCCTTTCTATCGTAGAATTCCCAATAGGTCATGGAGCAGGCGGAGGTACGTTAAGAAAAAAGGAACAACCTTGCTGGCACTTTATCCAGCAAAATTATTCCCTAATCGGGTATGTTGTTCATGACCCGTAAAAAACATATATAGCATCCTCCAAGAACCTTGCTTTCTTATTTATTATAGACCAATCTTACGCTATGCGCAAGCCTTTTTTAGGCAGCGCCCCCTTGGATACCTGGCGTCCCTTGACTTTTGGCGCTAAATCCAGCATAATGTAATCTGTTATGAAATGCCTATTTGTAAGCTTTGCAGAAAGGAGGAGGGCGTATGTCCCATGTGATCACTCATGTAACGCCCAAAAGTATTGCCAGCCGTCTAGGAATTCAGCCTGGCGATTCACTGGTGCAAATCAATGGCGAAGATATTATTGATCAAATTGACTACCAGGCCCTTTCCTGTCATCGCGTACTTCAGCTGTCTCTGATGCGCGCAGATGGCACAAGCTATCAAAAACGGGTAATTAAAGACGAGTATGAGCCCTTGGGGCTTCAGCTAGAGGAAACGCTTGTTTCCAAACCCCGTCATTGCCACAACAAGTGTATTTTCTGCTTTATTGATCAGATGCGGCCTGGTTTGCGGCCGTCCCTTTACGTAAAGGATGACGATTGGCGGTTATCCCTGATGATGGGTAATTATGTGACGCTGACCAATGTATCCGATCAGGAATTAAATCGAATTATCCGCCGCCATGCAACGCCTTTGTACATTTCCGTACATTCAACCGACCCTCAGGTTCGCTGTGCTATGATGAGTAACCCTAACGCCGGCGAGCTTCTTGACCGTTTAAAGCTTTTAAAGGAAAATGGTATCTCTTTTCACTGCCAGGTCGTTCTATGCCATGGCTGGAATGACGCAGAGGTGCTCAAGCAAACATTGAAGGATTTAGAAGCTCTCATGCCAGCTGCGCTCTCTGTCGCACTGGTGCCTGTGGGGATGACAGGCTATCGTCAAGGGCTGACTCAGCTTACGCCTTACACGCAAGCGTCAGCTTATGAGCTTGTCAGGATGATCGAGCCTTATCAAGAGTGTTTTCTTAAGCGCTACGGCACTCGATTTGTTTTTCCGTCTGATGAGTTTTACTGTCTCAGTGAGCTTCCGATCCCTGATGACGAGCATTATGAGGATTATCCTCAAATTGAGAACGGCGTGGGTCTTGTGCGTCAATTTTGGCAGGGTGTTCATGAGGCCTGGGAGGATATGCCTGAGCCTGCGTTTAAGGAACGCCGTGTTTTAATTGCCTGCGGCGTATCCATTGCCCCTCAAATGCGGAAGATTGTAGAGCGCTATGCGCCATCCGGTGTTAAAGTCACCGTTCAAGCTATCCAAAATGATTTCTTTGGCCGATCCATCACCGTAACAGGCCTGATCTCTGGCAGCGATCTGATCAACCAGTTGGCAGAAGCAGAGACGGATCAAATTATGATCAGCGAATCTATGCTTCGCAGTGAAGGCGACCTTTTTCTAGATAATCTGAGCCTAGATGATGTAAGGAGCAAGCTACCTGCGCCGCTTACCGTTTGTCCCAATGATGGACGAGCATTTTACGAGTTACTTTGTGGTTTGGAGGGATAAATAATGGCTAAACCTTTGGTTGCCATCGTGGGGCGGCCCAATGTGGGCAAATCCACCTTTTTCAATAAAATATCAGGGCATCGTATTTCTATCGTGGAGGATACGCCTGGTGTAACTCGCGATCGCGTTTATTCTGACGTTGAGTGGATGGGCCGCAAGTTTACGCTGATCGATACCGGCGGCATTGACCCTCACAGCGAGGATGTGCTGCTGAGTCAGATGCGCCGCCAGGCCGAAATCGCTATGGACACGGCAGACGTCATCTGCTTCTTTGTTGACGCTCGAGATGGCTTGACGACCGACGATGAAGACGTGGCTAACCTTCTGCGCAAAACGAAAAAGCCCCTTCTGCTGGTTGTTAATAAAATGGATCATGCAGGTCTCCAGGATGTGCTTTACGAGTATTATGCGCTCGGCCTGGGTGACCCTATCGGCATTTCAGCTGCTAATATGCTGGGGTTAGGCGATCTTTTGGAAGAGATTGTAAAGCTTCTCCCCCCTGCAGAAGCTGACGAAAACGAAGAGGAAGACCATGTGATCCAGATGGCCCTTGTGGGTCGACCCAACGTAGGCAAAAGCTCTCTGACCAACCGTTTGCTGGGTCAGGAGCGTACGATGGTCTCCAACATTCCTGGCACAACTCGAGATGCTATTGATACCCTGATGGAAGGCCCTGATGGAACGCGCTACAATGTGATTGATACCGCAGGTATCCGTCGCAAGCGCGCCGTAGAGGATGAAACACTGGAGCGCTACAGTGTGCTGCGCAGCATTGCAGCTATCCGTCGTTGCGACGTGGCTCTTTTGCTGATTGACGCGACGGAAGGTGTAACTGAACAGGATACCAAGATCGCAGGGCTCATTCAAGATGAAGGCAAGGCAGCAATTATCGTTGTCAACAAATGGGACGCGCTGGTTAAGGATACCCATACCATGGAGTCCTATCGCAAGCAGGTTATTGAGGATCTGAAGTTTATGGATTATGCTCCTGTGCTTTTCCTGTCCGCTCTGACCGGTCAGCGCGTTCACCAAGTGCTGGCAACTGTTGATCAGGTTTGGGCGCAAACCAGCAAGCGCGTACCAACTGGGTTGCTTAATGATATTCTTGGCGATGCCCAGGCTTCACTACAGCCTCCTATGACCGGTGGCCGCAGGCTCAAGATTTACTATATGACCCAGCAGAGCGTTTGTCCACCCACCTTTGTTCTCTTTGTGAACGACGAAAAGCTTATGCATTTCGCTTACGAACGTTATTTGGAGAATCATTTCCGCAAAGCCTTTGGTTTTGAGGGCACACCGATTCGTTTCATCCTCAGGCCGAAGAAGAAGGAGAATTGACATGATCTACATCTTGATCGCCTTAGTTGCCTATTGTCTGGGTTCCTTTTCAACCGGTTTATTAATCTCCAAGAATTCGCAAGTCGATCTGCGCAACCAGGGGAGCAAAAATACCGGGGCCAGCAATGTTTTACGGCTGATGGGTGTTAAAGCTGCTGCTTTCACGTTTCTGGGTGATGTTTTAAAAGCCGTTGTTGCCTGTGCCTTCGGGCTTTGGCTCGGTGGACGTGATGGCGGTATCCTGGCTGGCCTGTGCGTGATTCTAGGGCATAACTGGCCTGTGTTCTTTGGTTTTAAGGGCGGCAAGGGGGTTGCCAGTTCCTGTGCTGTTATGCTGGTACTCTTCCCTATCCCGGCTTTGATTTCGTTTGTAGTCGCCATTGTGTTGATCTGGATCACACGAATGATTTCCGTCGGCAGCATGGCCATGCTTGCCTTGTTTGCCATCATTGTCTGCGCAACAAATTGGGGGAATTGGCTGGTATGCCTTTGGGCTATCGTGCTTGCTGTTCTGTGCTTTGTACGGCATCGCGCTAATATTAAACGAATTCTGAACGGCTGCGAAAACAAACTGGGTCAGAAAAAAAGTAAATAAAACTTTTCATTCTCTGGTAGCATGATTGCTGCCAGAGATTTTTTATGACAAAAAGGAGCATCTCACTGGGAGATGCTCCTTTAGATTTAGAAAGAATTATTCGTCATCCTCATCGTCGCGCTTGGCGTTCTCGATGATCTTCTGAGCAGTCGTAGCAGGAACTTCCTCATAGCGTTCAAAGCTCATGGAGAAGGAGCCGCGAGCCTGGGTCATGGAGCGCAGATCCGTGGCATACTTGAACATTTCAGCCATGGGCGCCTCAGCAATCACCTGCTGCATACCTTCTACCTGGTTCATGCCCATGATGCGGCCGCGACGCTTGTTCATGTCGCCCATGATGTCGCCCATGTACTCATCGGGAACCAGCACTTCCACGTGCATGATGGGCTCCAGCAGAACGGGGCTGGCATCCATGCAGCCCTTCTTGTAGGCAATGCGGGCAGCAGTCTTGAAGGCCATTTCAGAAGAGTCAACAGGATGGTAGCTGCCGTCATACAGCTTGGCATGCAGGCCTACCATGGGATAGCCGGCCAGAACGCCCTTGCGGATGTGCTCGCGCAGACCCTTCTCAACAGAGGGAATGAAATTGCGCGGAACAACGCCGCCCACGACAGCATCTTCGAACTCGAAGTCGATGCCGGTGTCGCCGATGGGAGAGAACTCGATCCAAACGTCGCCGAACTGACCGTGGCCGCCGGACTGCTTCTTGTGACGGCCCTGAACCTTAACGGTCTTGCGGATGGTCTCACGATAAGGAATGCGGGGATCCTGCAGGGTGGCCTGAGCGCCGAACTTGGTGGCCAGCTTGTTGCGGATCACATCCAGATGC
>JAFUPO010000013.1 GCA_017481185.1 Clostridia bacterium
CCGGAGATCACGCCGCTTTCAGGGGCGTACACCTTGGTGGTTTCGATCTCAGCGATCTCATCGCCCATCTTGATGCGGCCGCCCTGGCGCAGGCCAAAGGAGGCAATGGTGCCCCCAAAGGGAGCGGTCACACTGACGGACTCGCCTGAGACCACCGTGCCTTCAAAGGTCACAGCGTCTGCCAAGGCCGCCGGGCAGGCCAGGCACAGGGCCAGGCACAAAGCCAGTAAAAGTCGCAAATGTTTCATTCCGTTCGCCTCCATTTTTATTACATTCTCCTCAGGGCATCGATGGGGCTGAGCTTCGACGCTTTGCGGGCAGGAGACCAGCCGAAAATGATACCCACCGCAGCGGAAAAGCCAACGCCCAGAGCGATCGCGCCATAGGAGATGGTGAACTTGGTACCCATGACCGAGCACAGCACTGCCGAAAGGATGATGCCCAGGATGACGCCAGTAACGCCGCCCACCATGGACAGCAGAAAGGACTCGATCAAAAACTGAATCTGAATCTGCCCCGGCTCAGCGCCGATAGCCTTTTTAAGGCCGATCTCCATCGTGCGCTCAGTGACGGAGGTAAGCATCATGTTCATGATGCCGATGCCGCCTACCACCAGCGCAATGGAGGCGATGCCGCCCAATAGCGCTGACATCATGCCCAACATTTCATCCATCGTATCTTCAATGGAATCCATGGTGGTGATGGTGTAGGTATCATCCTCATAGCTGAACAGCGCATCCAGAAGCACTTCCAATTCAGACTGCACCTGCTCGGAATAAGCTGCGTCCTCAATATAAACCGTCAGGTTATTTACCAGCGAAGCGCTGTTCATTTTTAGCGCCGTGGTATAGGGGATCATGATGTCGTTGGCGCCTGACAACAGGCTGGCAATGGAGGATGATTCCTCATCCGACAAAAGGCCGATGACCTTGAAATCCTGGCTGCTGATGTACAGGGTCTCCCCCACAGGGTCAACGCCGTAGAAGAAGGTATCCACCATGTCCTGGCTGATCAGGCATACGCGGCTGGACTGGTCGATATCAATGGGTGTTACCACACGGCCCCGGGAAAGCAGGTCCGGATTGCTCTTGAAATAGTAGTCGTTGCGCCCGGCCACGGAGACGCCCGTTTCGTAGGTATCGCCCCGGCTGACAATGGTGCTCAGGGAGACCGAGGGGGATACGCCCATAACATGGTCAAGATCTGTGATGTCCTCCATATCCTGAGCGCTCAGACCCGCCTTCAGGTCATTGCCCGTGGCCATCACCGTCAGGGTTCCTGCACCCATGGAGGTAAAGGAATCGGAGATGGAGGTGGACACGCCTGAAATGGTGGTGATCAGGGCAATGACTGCCGTAACGCCGATCATAATGCCCAGAATGGTCAGAAAGGAGCGCAGCCTGTTCTTAACGATATTGTTTACCGACATACGCACGCTCTCGGTAAACATGAAGAATCCGCCCAACAGCTTTTTCATGCCCAGGTCGCCTCCTCCCCTTCGGTGAGGTTCCCGTCGATGATGTGCACAATGCGCTTGGCGCGTTTGGCCACCTTCAGGTCATGGGTGATCATGATGATGGTGTGGCCCTCATCATTCAGCTGCTGAAAAAGCTCCATAATTTGCTGGCCGGTCTTTTGGTCCAGTGCGCCGGTGGGTTCGTCAGCCAGCAAAAGGGTGGGATTGGTCACCAGTGCCCGGGCGATGGCCACGCGCTGCTGCTGACCGCCGGAAAGCTGGTTGGGCCGGTGATGCATACGATCCCCCAGGCCCACCCGCTCCAGCATCTCAGCCGCCCGGCGCTGCCGCTCCCTGGGCCGCACCCCGGCATAGATTAGGGGCAGCTCCACGTTTTTCATGGCATCCAGAAGGGGCAGCATCTGAGAGTTCTGAAAAATGAAGCCAATCTCCTGGCTGCGCAGCCGGGCCAGCTCTTTTTCATCCAGCTCCTCCACCAATTGGCCGTGGAGGATATACTCGCCTCGGGTGGCCTGATCCAGGCAGCCGATGATATTCATCAGGGTGGATTTGCCGCTGCCCGAAGGCCCCAGCACGGAAAGGTATTCGCCCTTTTCCACCTCCAGATCAATGCCCTTGAGCACCTTCATGACCTCTTCACCCATGACGTACTCTTTTTCAATGCCGCTCATGTGAAAAAAGTCATTCATTACCAGCCACCCCGGTTTCCGCCGCCGAAATTGCCGCTGGGCCTATTGCCGCCGCCAGAGTTGCTTTGGTTCATGGAAGGCATACCGCCGCTGGGCATGGTCCCACCGCCGCCCATGCTGCTGAACATCGCTGCCAGGCCGGTGGCGCCGGCGGTTTTGGTCTCCACCTTGGCATAGACCTTTTCCCCTGCCGTCAGGCCGGAGGTGATCTCCACATAATTGTCATTATCCACGCCGATCTCAACAAACTTGTTTTCCATTTCGCCGGCGTCGTTTTTCACCAGCACGTAAGCGCTGTTGCGCTGATCAAAGGAAAGGGCGGTCTTGTTGAGGATCACCGCATCCACAGCCTCCTCCTGGGGGATGGTCACCGTAACCTGCATACCGGGAAGCACGTTCTCGGTAACAGCCAGTTCAGCAGTTACGGTGTAATAGGCCGTGTTGCCGTTGGAGGAGGAAATACGGTTGATATGGCTGATAACGGAATCAAAGGTCAGGTCCAGAGCCGTGACCGTTACCCGGCAGGCCTGGCCCACTTGAAGGTCATTGATGCCATATTCGTCCACCCGCATGGTCACTTTCAGATTGTTGAAATCAACGATCTGGATGAGACCGGTGGAGGCGGTTACAGAATCCCCCACCTCCACGCCGATCTCATTGATGCGGCCGTCAAAGCTGGCTTTGAGGGTTTCGCCATTGGACAGGCGCATGAGCTTCTGCCCAGAGACCACCTCTTCTTCCTCGCCCACATAGATCTGGCGCACGATGGCGTCGCTTTGCGAAGCAAGGGTCTCGGAGTTCATAACGCTTACATTGCCCGAGAAAGACAGGCTGTTTGAAATGGTGCCGATGGTTGCTTCATAAGCATTGTAAGTGGTTGTGGCGCTTTCATTCAGCCCGGGGAGCACGAACAGATAAAACGCGCCCCCGGCCAGCGCCAGCAGGATCAGCCAGATCAGCAGCCGCTTAAACCGCTTGCGGCCTTTTCTTTTTTGCTTCGTCTGGGTCAAAACGCTTGACCTCCTTCCGTTACGGCAGCCCCAAAGGCCAGATTCATCATGTCCTGATTGCCGATGTACAAATCATAATAATACAGTTCGCTGGAGTCCTCCATCACCTGGAAGGACTCTCCTTCCACCGTAAGGTAAAGAGCCGTCTGCGCCTGAGAGGCATCCATCATCAGCTGGTACTCAAAAGCCTTGCTGCCCAGGCCCGCTGATTTATACAGGTTATAGCGCAAGCCTGCCGTAAAGCCTGCCGTGGACAGGGCGGTTACCTGGTCGCCTACCTGAAACACCAGATAGTCGATGCCGCTGGCTGCCAGCTTTTTATAAGCCATGCCGTTGAAATTCCACAGATAGGCATGATCCTGCTCCGGCTCGGTCAAGGCAGTCAAAACCAGGGTATCCGGTTCTTCATCGCTGGAGGGATCGCCCCAGGTAGTCAGGTAAGCCGTGAAGGAAGGCTCATAGCTACTGCCCTTCACCGGCTGCGAAACAGCCAATGTCACATCCAGCTCCTCGCCGCCCAGGCTTAACCGGGTCATGGTTTCATCTTCCACCAGGAGTTCCACGCCGTTGTAGGCAACAACTGCCTCGGTGGTAGATTTCGCGTGGCTGGTGGTGCGGCTGGAACCGCCGCCGCCATATCCGCCATAGCTAAAGCTGGGGCGGGTTTGAACGGTCACAGCCAGTTCCTGCTCAACAGAAGCTTCAAGGCCTGCCCGGTCCTTCACCCGAATGGTTCCGGCCCCAAAGGTCTGAGAGGATGAGTAGGTAAAGGTGGAGCTGTACGTTCCAACCCCTTCCAGATCCGTCCAGGTGGCTCCCCCATCTAGGGAGAATGCAGCCAGGCCGCTGGTATCATCCTGGCAGGCCAGGGTCAGGCTGGCAGAGCGCACTGTTGCCAAAACCGCAGGCGCCGTTGTGTCCAAACTGATGGGATATGAATCGGAAGCTGCCACGACCTGACCCGCCCCATCCATTACCACAAAGGTCAGAATGTATTGGCCCTGATCCTGAGCCGTATAAGAAGCCTCCTTTAAGATGATGGGGGTGCTGTTGTTGACCTTTACGCCATATGCAAGCCCCTCTGCTATTTCACTGCTGCACATCAGCGCAAAGGTGGGGGCCTTGCTCATCCAGCGGTCGCTTGCATAATCGGCAGCCGCAACGGTTAGTTCAACCGTATCAGAGCTTTCGCCTCCATCCACAGGCGCAACCCAAATGTAGAGCTGGCCCTTGCTTTCACTGACCGTCGCCGGATTTTCGTGGGTCACAATCACCCGGTGGCTGCCGCTGGAAAAGATGCCTGGATCAGGCAGCAGCGTCACCCCAGCCAAAGCAGACGCGCCTTGACTTAGCACAATGGTTTCGCCGGTCTGCAAATAGATGCGCCCATCTGCACTGGGCTGACCCAGCAGACCAGCCAAGGTGCCATAAACTTTGTTTCCTTCCGCATCCAGCATCCAGGCCTGCTTGCGAATGGCAGATTCCGTGGAAAAATCCAGATTGAGAGTATACTTTACCGAATTGGCCAGCACTTGATTGGCGCTGTCCTGAATAACGAACCGCAAGGTATATTCGCCGGATTCTGAAGCCGTATAAACATTACCGGTCAGAGCCACCGGTTCACCCTCATTAACGCGCACGCCCTACTGCTGCCCTTCCTCAGCGCCCTTTAAGGTAAAAGAAGGAGCAATATCCGATGTGGCGCCAGGATAATAGTCTGCAGCTTCCACCGTGATCTCAATTTCAGCCAACGGAGCGGTTAGATAGGCATTGCTGGCAGACCAGATCAGCACCGCCGTTGGCGTAGGC
>JAFUPO010000237.1 GCA_017481185.1 Clostridia bacterium
AAAAGGAATTGTGGCTGGGCCCCTGCTTGATCAAAGAGCGGCAGCCCTTGGGGCAGGAGTATCTGGCCTGGCGCATCCAGGTGACTCAAACAGCGCTGAACGCTATTCGCCCGGAGGATCCCCGGGGAGAGAAACTGCGCAGGATGCTGACCTATTTACAGGAGGAGATTTGAAAAATGACAGTGCAATGGCTGTATAATTGTTTGAACAGCATCGCTCCCTTTGATACGGCGGAGGCCTATGATAATCCTGGTCTGCTTACGGGCCGCATGGATCAGGTGATTACCGGCGTTTTATTGGCCCTGGATTGCACGCCCCAAACAGTGGAGGAGGCCAAGGCGCTGGGGGCCAATGTGATCGTAACCCACCACCCCCTAATGTTTGCGCCCCGGCAGAATCTGCGGGAGGATGATTATGAGGGCGGCCTGATATGCAGCTTGATCCGGGCGAATATCGCGTTAATTGCTGCGCATACCAATCTGGATATTGCGCCCGGCGGCATCAACGACGCTTTGGCCCAGCGGCTGGGCCTTAAAAGGATTGCAGGAGAAGGCTTTGTACGGGCAGGGGATCTGCCTGAACCTATGTCAGCTGAAAAGCTAGCTGAATATTGCGTTGCCAGGCTTAACACGGTGGTGCGCTTATGCGGCCCTAAAACGGCGGTGATCTCCCGGCTGGGTATGTGCTCAGGTGCAGGATCGGGCGAGTGGCGTCAGGCTGTTGCCTGGGGCGCACAAGCTTTCCTTGCAGGCGAGGTGAAGCACCATCATGGGGTGGAGGCAGCGCAGGCAGGCATCCCCCTTTTAGAGGCTGGGCATTTTGCAACGGAAAATCCAGGCATGGACCTGCTGGCAGATGCTTTACAAAAGGCCGCAGATGAGGTACAATATAATTTGCATCTTTACAGAACCCAAAGCGACCCTTATGGGAACGCTTGATATACCCCTTGAGGGTGGACCTGGCGGGGCAGGGGGCTGCCGCGCCTTTGAGGAGGACTGCCAATATGGAACAGATGGAAATGCTCTGGCTGTATCAGCAGGAGGATATGGCTGCCGATCGGCTTGAAAACGAGATCAAGCGCTCTCCTACCCGCGTAAAGCTGGTTAAGAGCCGCGATTTCCTGGTGGAGCAGCAGAATGCGATCAAGCGCATTGAAGAGGATGTGGCCACCATGGCGGATCGGATGGATGCCATTAAGGATGCCATTGACCGCACCGCGGAGCAGTTGAAAAATCTTCAGGCTCGTTTTGATGCCGCCAATCCTGAGACGCTGGAGGATACCAAGCAGCTGGCCCAGGAGGCCAAGCGCCTTTTGAACAACATCTCTGATTATGAGCAGGAGATGCGCAAGATTCGCAAGGATGCTCAGGATCGGGATCGCCAGCAGCATGAGATCCGCACCAAGGCGGCCCGGGTCAAGGCTGACTTTGACAAGCTCAAGGTGGCTTACGATGCCGAATATAAGGAGAAGGTCAAGGAGCTGGAGGCGCAGCGCAAGGTGGCGGCTGAAAAGGCCAAGGGCATTGCTCCTGAGCTGATGGAAAAATACAAGGCCATCAAGCTCCACGTAGTGCCGCCGATGGCTCGCCTGCTGGGCGATCAGTGCGGCGGCTGCAATATGTCCATGCCCTCGGTGGTGCTGCGCACTATCAAGAGCGGCAACACCATTGTGGAATGTGAAACCTGCGGCCGAATCATTATTCAATAAAAGCCAATGAATCAGCGAGGGGGAACTTTCTTGCAAGAAAGTTCCCCCTCGCGTTTTCTTTTATCGCATTTCAATAGGGCTGGTTTCCAAGGCCTCATGGGCAAAGTTTAATATCCTGGCCATCACCTTCTGCTGGCTTTCATCCATATCCTCAGGAGCTGGTTGATCACTGGCCACGGTGCGATACTGGTACTGGCCATCCTCCTTATAGCGCCAGATGTAGGTGGGGGTATATTCCACCCGGTCAAAGCTTACCTGGCCGGTTTGAGGATGATAGGTCAGCCCCAGATGCAAAAGCATCCCCGCAATGTTCTTGGTGTCGCGGGATTCTGTCATCAGAGCGCCCAGAGAATAGGCTACCAGGGTTTGATGCGTAGAACCATCTGCCCAGGTGGCGGTAAGATATTCAACAGGTTGAATCGTTTGGGAATGAGCGCCTAGAATCACGTCTGCCCCTGCGTCAGCCAACTGTTGAGCCAGGCTTTTTTGGGCTTTGGTGGGAGCCGTTTTATCCAGGCTGCCCCAGTTGAGGGACAGGATCACCACCTGCGCGCCGTTTTGCCGGGCAACGGCAATGTCTCTTTGCACCGTTTCAATCATCAGCAATGGCACCGCGTAAGCGGCGTCATTTTTTTTAGCGGCGGCATCCCCCTTGCTGGATAGATCCTCCGTATAGTGCAAAACAGCTACCTGGGCGCCCTTTAGATTCAGGATCAAGGGTTTTTGCGCATCCGCTTGGGAGGTATAAGCGCCGATTACTGAGAAGCCTTCCTGCCTGAGAGCGGCTAAGGTATTGACCAAGGCAGGCAGGCCTGTATCCAGCGCTTTGGGGAAGCCCAGTGAAACCAAATCAACCCCCAGGGCAAGCAGGCTTTCAGAAGCTTGCGCCATCAGATTAACGTCAGAAAGCTTGCTGGCGTCATCCAGTGTATTTTCCAGGGTAAGCATACATAGGTCGCTCGTGGTTTCGCCGCTGAGAAAACTAAGAAGTTCAGAAAAATCGTAGGTGTCACTTTCTGCATGATAAGCGGATTTACGAATGGGAGCTGTTAGGCTGACCGTGCCGCCCGCTGTGATCGTGAAGGAAATCTCCTGGGGGGCAGGCGTTGCCGTTGGCGCGGCAGTGACGGGATTTATCACCTGGGGCGTGGACAGGGGAAGGGTTTCCATCTCTAAGGGGGGAGCAGAAGGCGTGACGGTTGCCTGGATTTTGCGGCCCTGAAAGATAGGAATGTCGGCCAGGCGCAGCTGCGGCAGGTTCAAATCCTGGGTCAGGGCGCTGACCACCTGCTGGGCATCCACCTGAACCGTTTGACCGCCGGATAGCTTGGGCATAATCATGAAGCAGCCTGCTGAAACGGCCAACGTTATCAGGATCATAACGACCGTTCCCAAAGAAACCCCGCGCTTGCGCTTTTTCATGGCTGCTCCTTTCCAAGGCTGCACCTTTTTTACTGCTTTCATAATTATAGCATATTTTTGTACCGCGGAAAAGAGCTGAGTTTCTTAATGCGTCTTTCAAAATGGTCAAGAAGAAAGATTATTTCAAAAAAATAAAGTAAATAACTATATTTTGCTAAAAAATTAGAAATAAAATATTGATTAAAACGATATAATATGGCATAATTGTGACGGAAAAAAGCAGTGAATTACAAAGCTTGTAAGGTTGTTGTAAATCATTCACCTGTCAGCTAGGAGAGGATGGAATATGATGGCAATCAAAAACAGACTCTGGTCTATTCTAGGGGGGGTCATTAGTTTACTGATTTTGTTTGCCTCTGAACCGGCCTTTGCCGCCGCCAATTATTCGGTTTATGTGGGCGGCATTGAAATGACTGTGGCCGACGACGGCGTAGCTGCCTATCTTAAAAATGACGGCAGCGCTGGCTCTGCCGATGATTATAATGCCAGACTGTGGTACGATTCTGCTGAAAGCGTACTCAAACTGGAAATAAACAATCTGACAGCATCGGGTGATGTTTCCTACAAAGCGACGGATATGAAGCGCTGCGCAGGCCTCTAAACTTCCTCAGAAATGATGCTCATACTGAAAGGTGAAAATGAGGTCTACGGCGTAGCATATGACACAACCTCAACTTCATCTGATTCCAACGCGTATGGTATTGTTTGCGCTAATCTGCTGATTACCGGCGAGGGAACGTTGAAAGTGGATACTGCGGATGTGGATGGCAATACATACGGTATAAAATCCAGCAGCGGTGTGACCATTGAAAGTGGAACAATTCAAATAACAGCAGGCGATTCCATTAATATTTCACGTGGATGGACTCAGGTGAGTTATGGTATCTATGCGGATACTGCTGTGGCCCTTGGGGGATCGAGCAGTTCTCCTGTGGTCCGTGTAACAGCCGGTGACTCATATGGAGAGAGCTGCGCCATCTATGGCGATGCAGGGATTTCCATTCGTAGTGGTGATGTAACGGCCAGTGCAGGATATGCCAATCGCGGATATGCTGATGGACTCCTTTCCGACCGAAGCACAATATACATTGAAGGCGGCAAGGTAACGGCGTCCTCGGAGGGATCCTATGGCGGAATGAGTACAGGCATCTGCGCAAATGTGCTGGAAATCACGGGCGGCGAGGTGCGCGCAACAGGCGGATTGCCGAAGCAGGGCAATGAGCAGAGCGCAGGCATTTACGTCAATTATGACATTAACATCAGTGGCGGCACTGTTTACGGCACCGGCCTGAAAAATATGGGTGACGTCTGTTTTGGCATCAACTCGTGGCGTGGCGATATTACCATTGGCGGAAATGCTGTTGTTTACGCAGTCGGAGGGCCCGCCAGCTACAGCGTGGGTCTAAGCGCAGAGCGGCGTTATAATGGCAGTACCTATGCCGGCGGCGATATTATCATCCGCGACAATGCAAAGGTATATGCCTCCATCAGCGATGATGGACCTGCCCGTGTATACAGTTATGGTATGTTTGTTGGCGGTAATTTGCTGATTGAAGGAAGCCCCTATGTAGAAGCGGTAGGCGGAAAGGTATCTGAGGATTGGATTACAGGTCTTATATTCAACCCGCCGCGGGAAAAACGAAGCTTCGGCATTTATCTGGCGGATGCCATTTACGATGGAACCAATACGAACTATGTAGAGGGCGGCCATAAAGACACGACTGAGCGCCACACCTTCCACATTACCGGCGGCACCGTGATTGCAAAAACCGTCGAAACAAAAAATGGAACCATCAAATATGCCGACGAGGATCGCGGAGAGTTTGAAGTGTTCCATCGCTCCTATGCAGTTGTCTTGTATGACGCGGATAAAATAGCGTTTGCAAACACAACGCAGCCCAATGAAACATGGTATCAATGGAAGATTGAAGCGGCTGACGCCTTCACACGCAGTACGAATACGGCTTATCCCGATGCGGACAAATGGCAATCGGCCACCCAGTATTTCCATGTTGAACCCATTGAAGAACCGCAATACAAGCCGGTGACCTTCAAGGTGATCAATGGCACATGGGTTGACAGTAGCGCAGAGGATATTACCGTTCAGGTGGAGCTTGTGGAAGGCAGCGGGAATCTGACGGCCTATATTCCCGCAGGGATGCAGCCCAACAGCGGCTATCAGGGCGGCGCGTGGGATCTGATTCCTCCGTCGGTTGTGACGGGAACGGAGGCCGTAACCTACACGTACACCTTTACAGCGATTCCCCCGGTGTACAAGCAAGTGACGTTTAAGGTGGTCAACGGCGTTTGGTCAGATGGAACGACAAAAGATAAAGTTGTGATGATCGAACTGCCCAGCCCTGACGGCACAGCGGCTTTGAACGTTCCCGCGGGGATGCAGCCCAACAGCGGCTATCAGGGCGGCGCGTGGGATATAACGCCTCCGTCGTCGGTTAGCGGAACAGAAGCGGTTGTCTACACCTTTGCTTTTGAACCCGTTCTGTTCCCCTTTGATCCGGAGATCGATTTTCCTGAAACGGGCGATGGCAGCACCCTGGGCCTTTGGGGCATGATGCTTCTCGGCTCCGGCTGGGGGATCGCCAGGGTAACTGTGGGTCAAAGAAAAAAGAAGTAAAGAAGTTATAACAGCAAAAAGCGCGGGTTCCTTAATCAAGGAACTCGCGCTTTTGGTCTTTGATCGCTTACAGGCGGCACTCCAGCTTGGCTAGTTCATCCACCACATAGTTATAAACGAAGTCAACGGCTTCCTCCACAGGTTTGCGCTCCTGGAAGGACTTATCACGGGCGGAGATCTCAATGGTGCCATTTTTCAGACCCTTGGGGCTGACGATGACACGAACGGGTACGCCGAAGAGGTCGGCATCAGCAAACATCACGCCTGCGCTGACCGGGCGGTCATCCCAGATAACCTCCACGCCCTTGGCGGTGAGCTCGTCGTAGATCTTCTGGGACATGGCGGCCACTTCTTCATTGTCGGCTCGCATGGAGCACAGGTGTACGTGCCAGGGAGCGATGGAGATGGGCCAGATGGGGCCGTAATCGTCCCGATGAGCTTCGCACACGGAGGCAGCCAAACGGCCCACGCCGATGCCGTAGCAGCCCATGATGGGGTTCTTCAGGCTGCCATCCTGATCCACATAGGTCATGCCCATGCTCTCGGTGTACTTGGTGCCCAGCTGGAAGATGTTGCCCCCCTCAATGCCGCGGGAGGTGTAGATGCTGGGCTTGCCGCACACGGGGCAGATGCCGCCGTCGTAGGCCTTGGCCACGTCCACGTATTCCACTTCGCCAATGTCGCGGGCAATGTTCAGGCCGGTCATGTGGGCGTCGGGT
>JAFUPO010000238.1 GCA_017481185.1 Clostridia bacterium
AAACCATCCAGGCTGTCGCCCCCTATGCCCAGTCCGCCCAACGGCCTATGGCCTATTTGGATTCTCTTTTGAGGGATAGCCACAATAAGGGGCTTAAGGACGCTGCAGCCATCCAGGAGGAATTGGATAAGGGCCGTATAAAGCCCCAGCTTGTCAAGACCGTTACCCAGCACCAGTATACCCAGCGGCCTCACCATGAGGATGATCTGAAAGAGCTGGATGACCTGATGAAGGAGTTCAAGCCATGACCCGCAACGCCGTTTTACAAGAGCTGTTAAATGAATATGCTGCCAGGCGCTCCGAAAACGCCCGGGAGGAGGAACGTCGCCTGATGAAAGCGGCCCGGCTGAGCCCCGCCCTGCCCAAGGAGCTGGAGGCTCGGCGGGAGCTGGTGTTTTCTGGTATGCGCAAGGTGCTGGCTGGTGAGCCCCTGCCGGATATGGAAGCGGCTATGGCGGCCCAGAACGAAAAGATCCGCAGCCTTTTAAAAGCTGCGGATCTGCCGGAGGATTACCTCCAGCCCATCTTTACCTGCAAGCAGTGTGAGGACACAGGATTTGTGGGAGACAATGTGAAGGATTATTGCCCCTGCCTTAAAAAGGCCCTGAACCAGCGGCTTTATGAGGAGGTGGGCCTGTCCGAAAAGGCGCCCCAGACCTTTGAAACCTTTGATCTGAACGTGTTTGGCACCGAAAAGCTCCCGGGCCGGGAGTATTCCCAGCGGGAGCTGATGAAGAAGATCGAAGCCGTCTGCAAGGCGTATGCGGATAGTTTTCCTCAAACGCAGACGAGAGATCTTTTGTTTATCGGCCCCTCAGGCTTGGGCAAAACCTTTCTTATGCAGGCCATCGCCCATCGGGTGCTGGAAAAAGGCTTTAACGTGCTGTGCGTCAGCGCTTATCGGGTGATTGAAATGGCCCGGGAGGCTCATTTTAAAAACGATATGAGCCTGATGGCCCCCTTGATGGAAGCTGATCTTCTGCTGGTGGACGATCTGGGCGTGGAGCCTCTGATGGATAACATCACGTTGGTTTACCTTTACAACCTGGTCAACGAGCGGCAGACCCGCAGCCGCCACACCATCTATTCCACCAACCTGACCAAGGATGAGTTGTGGGATCGCTATTCTGAGCGCATCGCCTCCCGGCTGCTGGATCCCCGGCAGACGAAGGTGCTCCCCTTCCTGGGGCAGGATGTGCGCCGCCGGGAGGTTAATCAATGATCCAGATCTATGTGAGCAAAAATAATTTTGACACCCAAAAGGCCCAGCGCTTTTTTAAGGAGCGGCGCATCCAGGTGCAGGTGATGGATCTGAAAAAGCATAAGTTGGGCCAGCGGGAATTGGAACTGTTTGCCCGATGTGCCGGGGGCGCGGGGAACCTTTTGGATCGGGAGGATAAAAAGGTCAAGGAAAGCGCCGTGGCCTACAACTCCATTGAGAGCTATATTCTGGAGGAGCTGCTCGCCCACCCCACTTATCTTAAAAGCCCCATTGTGCGCAACGGTCAGAAGGTGACCATCGGTCTGGCGCCGGAGGTTTGGGAAAGCTGGATATAATCAAAAGAGAAGGTATTCAGCCTTCTCTTTTAATTTCATACATCCATTCCAACCGTTCTTCATTGGGTGAGGAACGGTTTTTTCTGCCGGGGATGGCTTTCACAAAGGTCATGCCCAGCTTTTCCATGGTGCGGCGGGAGGCGGCGTTTTCACTGTCGCACAGGGCAATAAAGTGATGAACGCCCCAGGTCCGCTGGGCGTAATCCATCACCCCTCGGGCTGCCTCGGCGGCGTAGCCGTGGCCCCAGTGGGCTTTGGCAATGATCCAGCCCAGCTCCAGGGTGGCGGGGGCATCCAGCACGTAGAGGGTGATGCCGCCGATATGTTCATCCCCCTTCATCACCGCGAACTCGTAGTAGGCAGGGGCTGGCTTAAGCCATTGGTGGGCTGCGTCGGCCAGGGCCTTGCGGGTCTCCTCATGGGAATCAAAGGGCAGGTACACCATCATGGGGGCGTTGGCAGGGTCTGCGGCATAGGCAAAGGTGGAATCCACCAGGTCAACGTCAGCCGGGCGCAGCCACAGCCGCGGGGTCGTGATCTTCATGGATTCCACCTCCAATGGACATTATTTCCGCATGATCTTCATCACCCGGGGCGCTACCGGGATGGCCAGCAGGATGCAGATCAGGGTATCGGGAATCAGGTAGGTGCCGTTATACACCAGGCTGGCCCAGGGAGCTGTATCCCAGAAGAAAATGCCCGCCAGGGTAGCGCTGAGGGCCCGGCCCAGGGCAGCCACGATCATGGAAGCGTAGAGGCTCCACTTGCTCCACTTTTTGGGCAGGTGAACGTACAGACCAGCCAGACCGATCATGGCAAAGGCTAGAGGATAGTCCAGCACGAACTGGATGGGATGAACGAACCAGCCGCCCTGCAAATATTGCAACAGGCCGTACACGGCACCAACCAGCAGGCCGGGGCCAACGCCGTAAGCAGCGGCAAAGAGCATGATGGGCAGCATACTGGCCAGAGTGACGGAGCCGCCCTGGGGCATTT
>JAFUPO010000239.1 GCA_017481185.1 Clostridia bacterium
TTATCTTTAATCCTTTCAATGTATGGGGTTTCAAACAAAGGAAGGATGGTCGTCTATGCTCAAGCACACAAGACAAAGGGATCGCCTCACCGTTTATCTCACCGGTGAAATGGATCATTGCAGCGCTCTGCCCATCCGCATGGAGATGGATCGGCTCATTGCCGATCCTTCTGTGCGGTATATGACGCTGGACCTCACCGGCCTCACCTTTATGGCTTCCTCCGGCATTGGCGTGAGTCTAGGCCGCTACCGTACCTTAGCGGCTCGGGGCGGCTGCGTTACCGTGCGGGGTATGAATCCTCAGATCAGTCGGATATTTCAGCTCTCCGGTATGGCCCAGGTCATTCAGGTAGAAAAGGGACGGGAGGTAATCAAATGACAGGCACCAATCATATGCAGCTACAATTTCTGGGCTGCCCGGAAAACGAATCCTTTGCCCGGGTCGTTATTGCCGCCTTCGCGGTGCAGTTAAGCCCCACGATTTCCGAGATTGCCGACATCAAGACCGCCGTTTCAGAAGCAGTGACCAACGCCATTGTTCATGGCTACGAGGGCACTCAGGGCATGGTAAGCCTTCTGGCCTCCTATACGCCTGAAGGCGAGCTGCTTATTGAAGTATCTGACAGCGGTAAGGGAATCCTGGATGTTGACCAGGCCATGGCGCCCTTTTATACCACCCGCCCTGAGGAGGAACGCTCAGGGATGGGCTTTGCAGTGATGCAGACCTTTATGGATCATGTAGAAGTCACCTCCAGCGTGGGGCTGGGCACGGTGGTGCGTATGCGCAAGGCCATCGCCGCCAGCCGGCATAAATGACGCCCCCCTTAACGCAGGCTGAAAGCCTGCGGCTGATCTTACGCATCCGCGCCGGGGATGATGCAGCCCTTTCGGAAATGGCGCGAGCTCATCTCCCCCTGGTACAGGCCTGCCTAAAACGTTTTTCTGGCCGCGGGCGGGACATGGAGGAGCTTTATCAGCAGGGCTGCCTAGGCCTGGTGAAGGCCTTAAAACGCTTTGATCCCGCCTTTGAGGTATGCTTCTCCACCTATGCCGTGCCAGTGATTCTCGGGGAAATTCGCCGTTTTCTGCGGGATGACCATCCTGTACACCTTGTTCGGCAGGATAAAGAGCGGCTGGCACAGATTCCTAAAGCCTCTGCGGCTTTGGCGCAAGCTCTGGGGAGGGAGCCGACCATTACCGAATTAGCTGCCAGCCTGCGCGTGGACCCTAACGAATTGGTACTGCTGATGGAAAGCCGCGTTTCCCCCCTCTCTATGGATCAAGGGGAGCCGGGTCAGCGAGCCTTGTGGGAACGACTGGGCGACCCCAACGCCAGTCAATGGCTGGATCGCCTGATGCTCAAAGACCTCATTCAACGGCTGCCAGAACAGGCGAGGCAGCTTTTATATCTGCGCTATCGGGTGGGACATACCCAAGCCCAGGCTGCGCAGGTGCTGGGGATCAGCCAGGTGCAGGTTTCGCGCCTGGAAAAACGGATCAGAACTACGCTTAAGCAGCAGTGGGATGCAGGCTAGCCCTTCGGCCATCGATATGGTATACTGATGACGGGAGGGAACCGTATGAAGTTAGATCTGTGCCAGGCGGCTGAATTAGCCTATCAAACTTTGCTGGATGCGGGGATCACCTACTTCACCGTGGATGTTGAGGCGCTCATTTCTCGGTTGCCCTTTGTAAAGCTAATGAGCTACCAGCAGGCCTCCCGGCTGCTGGAAATGGATCCCGAGGAGCTGACATGGGTCTTTCCCTCTCAGGATGCCTTTACCCTGCGCGGCTTAAAGAAGGGCAACAGGCGATTCATCATATGTTATCAGGAGAAAATCCCCCTCCCACGCAGGCGCTTTAGCCTTGCACATGAGCTAGGCCATGTGCTCCTGGAGCACGAATATGATGGGAGCACCCAAAACCAGCAGGTCAATTGCTTTGCGCAGCATTTGCTTTGCCCGCGCCCGCTGCTTCAAAGAATGGCTCAGGTGATTTCTCCACTGCCCCAGGATTGGGCCTGCCAGGTCTTCGGTCTCTCGCCAGCGGCGCTGAGGCTGATCCTCTGCTCTGCGCCGCCTCAAGGAATTGATGCGCGGCTTGAAAAAAAGCTGGCCCAACAATTGAACCAGCCCCTTGACCTTCCGCCACACTGCAGGCCCCTGCCTGCTTTAGATCCATCTGTTTATCTATCGGTGCTCTGAACGGAGCACCGATATTTCGTGCTCCCAAGTTACGTGCTCCGGCAGATCGGAGCACCATCCAAGGTACATCACACCTCAGCAATCACTCGGCAGGGTAATCCGGTCAGGCCTTCATAGCGCATCGGATAGGTGTGTGCGATAAACCGGCCCCCTTGGGCGAGCACTTCACCCAGGCCACACAGGTTCTCGATCACGAAGCAGTTGGCATCGGCGCAGCGCTGATCAGCAGGCGTGTGCTCCTTTCCGCGGCGTATTCCTGCCGAGTCGATACCAATAATCGAGACGCACTTGCTCAGCAAGGCATCAATCAGCTCATGAGACAGCTGGGGATGATTGCTGAAATAGCCTTTGCTTCCGTAGCCACATCGCTCGATGTAATTTGTGTAGAATGACACAAACATACCCGCCTTGACCAAACTTAAATCAATATCGCCGCACTGAATCTCCCCTTCGCCAACCGCGGCTACATCAAACACGATTCCTTCCCGACGGGTATAAGCCAATGGAAACACTTTATTCATCACATCAAAATGCGTTCCCAAATGTCCTAGAAGGGCTCGGTTCCGGTTGGCTTGCACTTCTTCTTCCATTTGAGAGGTCAGCTTCAACGTTATATCAATGAGCATCTTCTTTATCTCCTGTCATTCGCTTATACGCAAAGAAAGCCCCGACAGATCGGAGCTTTCTTAAACTTTCGATTAAGCTTTGCTGCCCAGCTTCATGCCAATCTGCACAGCGCGCAGGGTGCGGGTCATGGCGCCGGCCATCAGCTCGGCAGCATTGCCAATGGATTTTTCCAGGGGCATAGGGCCATCGCACAGGGAGACAATAGACGTTGCGCCCAAATCCAGAAAATCCTCTGCGCCGTCGCCCATACCGCCCACCATGGCGATCACCGGAATATTCTTTTTCAGGCAACGCTTAGCTACGCCTGCGGGCACCTTTCCAAAGCGAACAGACTGGCCATCCATACGGCCTTCGCCGGTGAAGGCAAGGTCAACGCCATCCAGGAGGCCATCAAAATCAACGGCTTCCAGCACGGCATCTACCCCGCGAAGGATGGATGCATTCAGCACGCCCTTGAGCACACCGCCCAGGCCGCCAGCAGCGCCTGCCCCCGGGAAGTCGGCAATATCAATGCCCTGCTCCTTGAACTTTTCTGCATAATGGGCCATACCAGCCTCCAAAGCCTGGAGCACCATGCCCTTCGCGCCCTTCTGAGGGCCGTAAATATAGGTCGCGCCCTGGGGGCCCAAGAGAGGGTTGGTTACATCACAGATCACACGGATACTGGTATTGGCAACCCGAGGATCCAGGTTCGTTAGATCAATCTTAGCTACTTGCTCCAGGCCGCGGCCGCAGTCAGGCACCACATCGCCCCGGTCATCATAGAACCGCACGCCCAAACCATGGAGCAGGCCCATACCGCCATCATTGGTGGCACTGCCGCCAATACCGATAATAATATCGCGCACGCCCAAATCCAGTGCATGGCGGATCAATTCGCCCGTGCCCCGTGACGTGGTGCGCATCGGATCACGCTTGTTTTCGGGAACCATCGGCAGGCCGGAAGCCTGCGCCATCTCGATCACAGCGGTCTGACCGTCCCTAATCAGGCCAAAGGTCGCTTCCACCTTTTCGTACAGAGGGCCGGTAACGGTAAAGGTTTCAAAAGTACCGCCGCTGGGCATCACCAGCGCCTCGACCGTACCTTCTCCACCATCTGCAATGGGAACGCTTATGGTTTCGCAGTCCCACTCCTTCTTGGCAATCTGGGTCATGATGTCGCAAATCTGCGTCGCAGTCAAGGAGCCCTTGAAGGAATCTGGGGCAAATAA
>JAFUPO010000240.1 GCA_017481185.1 Clostridia bacterium
GACCGCGCCTGAGAGCGTCCACCTGTGCGACTTCCCCACCTGCGATGAGAGCCTCATCGACGCGCACATGGAGGAGCAGATGGAAGCCCTGTTGAACGTGATTCAGCTGGGCCGCGCCTGCCGCAACCTGGCTTCCATGAAGGTGCGCCAGCCCGCCTCCTGCCTGTATGTGAAGGGCGCCGCCTTTGACGAGGCCTACCGTGCTCTGGCCAAGGATGAACTGAACGTGAAGGACGTTGTTTTCACCGAGGACGCCCGCGCCTTCACCACCTATCTGCTCAAACCTCAGATGCGCACCCTGGGTCCCAAGTACGGAAAGCTTTTGGGCCAGATCGGCAATAAGCTCAAGGAAATGGACGGCAACGATGTGGTGGACGCCTTCAACAAGGGCGAAACCGTGTCCTTCACCCTGGGCGAGACCGAAGTGGTGCTGGCTAAGGATGACGTGCTGACCCAGGCCACCCAAAAGCCCGGCTTTATGGCCCAGGAGGACAAGGGCGTGACCGTGGTGCTGGATACCAACCTGACCCCCGAGCTCATCCAGGAAGGCTATGTGCGCGAGATGATCTCCAAGGTGCAGACCATGCGCAAGGACGCTGACTTTGACGTGACCGACCGCATCCACATCTGCTACCAGGCGGGTGAAACCCTCCAGAAGGCCATCGAGGCTGGCAAGGATATGATCCTCTCCGCCGTGCTGGGCCTCTCCCTGGAGAATGTCGCTGCCGATGAGACCTTCGTTTCTCAGGAATGGGATCTCAACGGTCAGAAGGCCACCATTGCCGTTAAGAAGGCTTAAGGCAAGAACTAATTATGCGAGAGGGAGGCTTTGAAGTTCAAAGCCCCCCTCTCGCGCTCTCCCCGAAAACCAGTTCAGGATCAATCAATAGATCCTTTAGCAGGCAGCGCGCCTGTGTAAGGTGAGGAAAAATATGAAGATTACTTTGGTAGGTTCTCAAACTGCGCAATGGTTGCCGAGCTTGGCCGCAGATCTCTTTTTTGCCAACAAGGTCAACTGTGAAGTATGGCTCCATGAGGGCAACGGCACCCTGGCTAAGCTTGCCCAGGATTATCTGAGCACCCTGGCCGATTATGCCAAGGCGGAGGCTTCGGCCTTTTTCACCTCCGATTTAAAGGAAGCCCTGGCTGGTGCGAACGCCGTTATTTATGCCGACGAATGTCAAAATTCCTCCCGTTTTTTCAATGACCGCGAAGCGCTGAAAAGCCCTGATGAAAAGGATCCCGGGCTTATCGACCAAGCCCGCCCCTGGGCTGGGCTGGAGGGCCTGATGATGACCCTGCGGGTGGGTTCAAAAGCCCTGGATCTGTGCGAGGCCATGCAGGAGGCTTGCCCCCAGGCTGTGGTCATCAATCTTTCCAAGCCCCTGAGCCAGTTGACCGCCCTGTTCACTCAGCAGGGCTTTACCGCCTATGGGCTGGACAGCAGCCATTTGAAGGGCAACGACGGCATTGAGGGCCTGTGCCGGGTGCTCAAAAAGAACCGCCTCGCTTTTCAATCCGCCGGTCTCAACGGCTTCGCCTTTTTGATCCAGCTTTCTGAGGATCAGGCGAACTGCCTGCACAAGGCTCAGACCTGTGTAAAGCATGGGGACTGGGGGGAACTTAAAAAGCGCTGGCTAGACTGGTATGGCATGATCCCCCTGGGAGCTAATCACGGTCAGTATCTGCCCGCCCAGCCGAATTGGCAGCCTGAGGAGGAGCCCCAGCTGTCAGAATCCGTGGAGCAGCGCAAGGAGCGCATCCTGCAAATGAACACCGTGGTTCAAAAGGGTCCCGCCTCCAAGGAAGGGGCCATCGCTCAGGTAACGCTGCTTTCCAAGGTAGCTCCTGCCCGGCCCGGCCAGCTGGTGGCTGCACTGTTCACCGATGCTGCCATCACGGTGCCTGCGGTAGTGCAGAAGAATGGCCGCCGTATGCCCCAGCTCCCCCCCGAGGCCATGATCGAAGCGTCGCTGACCGCAGGCGGCGAGAACCCGCCCATTACCTTCACGCAGGAAGCCGCCGCCATTATGGAGGAGATCGCCAGCGTTCACTTAAACAGCGCCAAGGCTGCTGCCGGGGATCGGCAGGCCCTCAGGGCTGTGATTGAGGAGGATCCGGCCCTTTCCGGTCTGGATCGGCTTTATTGCCTGGACGTGATTGAGGCATTGATCCGTATGAATGAGGATGCGCTTTCCAGGTTTTGAGTCCTTTCCCCCTTGCCAAGACGACCTAAACCGTTTACAATAGGAGTATCAATTTTTTCAGACTGCATCACAGATGCCAGCGGAGGTATGTATATGTATAAGCAAGTGATCGACGGGGCCAAAGACAAAATGAAGAAGACCATCGCCGTGTACCAGCGGGATATGCTCACCCTGCGTGCTGGCCGCGCTAACCCCCAGCTGCTGGACCGCATCACCGTGGACTATTACGGCGTGCCCACGCCCCTGAACCAGATGGCCAACATCGCCTCTCCCGAACCTCGGATGCTCACCATCTCCATGTGGGATGTGAAGGCCATTCCCCTGGTGGAAAAGGCCATTTTGAAGAGCGACCTGGGCCTGAACCCCTCCAACGACGGCAAAACCATTCGTTTAATCGTGCCGGAGCTCAACGAGGAGCGCCGCAAGGAGCTGACCAAGATCGTTCGCAAAGGCTCTGAGGATGCTAAGGTGGCTATCCGCTCCATCCGCCGCGATGCCATGGAACAGATCAAGAAAATGAAGAAGGACTCTGTCATCACTGAGGATGATCAGCGCAAGGCTGAGGATGAGATGCAGAAGGTCACCGATGCTCAGATCAAGGAAGTTGACAAGATCTGCGCTGAAAAAGAAAAGGAAATCATGTCCGTATGACGGAATTATTGGGCCTGCCCCTGGACCGGGCCTTACAGATCCTGGATCAGCGAGGATTGCCTCGCCCGCAGGTGGTTATCACCGCCTCCCCCAAGTCTGCCCGGGAGGCGGGTACCCTCCGGGTGGTGGCGGTCAACAGCGGCTGTCTCACAGCCGCCCGCTTTCTGGATGGGATGCCAGAGGAACAACAGGCGCAGATGTAATCGTCTGCGCCTATTTTTAAAGGAAGTGAGCTCTCTTGCCGCTGTTTGCCAACAAGGAGGCAGAATCAATCAAGCTGCCCCGGCACGTTGCCATCATTATGGACGGCAATGGCCGCTGGGCTAAAAAGCACAAGGCCAAGGCTGCCTTTGGGCACCGCTCCGGGGTGGAGGCCCTCAGGGGCATCATCCGCGAAAGCAGCGATCTGGGAATCGAGGCTCTTTCCATCTATGCCTTTTCTACTGAAAACTGGTCCCGCTCCCCGGAGGAGGTGGGGGCCCTGATGCAATTGCTTTTGGAGTTCTTCGCCTCTGAAATTGATGAATTGGATCAAAAGCAGGTTTGCATCCGCATCCTGGGGGATATTGACGGCCTGCCCGGCCCCCAGCGGGAAGCGGTATTAAACGCCCAGACCCGCACCCAGCATAATACCGGGCTGAAACTGAACATCGCGCTCAATTACGGCGGCCGGGCCGAATTGGTCAAGGCCTGCCAAGAGCTGGCTGCCCTGGCTGCCAAAGGGGAGATCGACCCCGGGCAGATCGATCAGCAGCTGCTGGCGGATCATTTGTATACCCATGGTCTGCCGGATGTGGATCTTTTGATCCGCACCAGCGGTGAGATGCGCCTATCTAACTTTTTGCTTTTCCAGTGCGCTTACGCCGAGTTTCTCTTTCCCGAGGTGCTTTGGCCTGACTTTACCGTTGAACACTATCACCAGGCCCTGGACGCCTTTGCCGGGCGTGACCGCCGCTTTGGCGGCCGCAAGGGCTGATCTGTCGTATATAAAGAAGGATTTTTCAATATGCTCAAACGTCGTCTTAAAACTGCGCTGCCATTAGTCCTGTTTCTGGGCATTGTGCTGGCCCTGGGC
>JAFUPO010000241.1 GCA_017481185.1 Clostridia bacterium
ACGATTCCATCTTAGATACTCAAGATTCATCATATCGGCTGCAATAACCGAATTGCCATCCCAATTATATCCCCAGAGCGTATCCAAATCAGACAGGATGGGGAACCAATAGGCGCCGTCATAGCTGCCCAAGAGAAGGTTCTTACCACGATTATCAATGCCGCTCGTTGCAAGCATAAAGCACATATAATTCAGGCAACTGTCAATATCCAGCATCGGTTCAACCGTTGTCGTAAAGTTCTTTTCTGTGCTGGTGCGAATCGCCTTGATCAGTTTGTTGGCTTTGTTCATAGACCGGGAGGGAAGCTCATCGCCTACTACAACATCCCAGTCGCCCGACTTGGGCTTCTTGGTAAAATTGTAGGTTCCCACTTCGCACTGCACAACAACGTGGGGAGAGCTCTTGTCATTGTCCATGCCGAAAGCCCAATCTTCCTTGGGGATATTAAACGTATACAACCCCCAATTCTGATCATTGAGTTCTACCATGATCGGAAAACCATCAATCTGACCAAAGTTAGGGCTGTCAGCAAGCTTGCCGTAGCGCTCGTTGATCTTCGCAGCCAAACGGTTTGCCACCACATTCACCGCACCGGTAGGATCAATGTAATTGGCCTTGAGGCAATACTTTTTCTGCGCGCCCCAGCCCATGCCCATATCCACCTTTTCAGAAAGCTTGATAGTAAAATTCTTCTTGGGGTAGGCCATGGAGCTGGTTCCCTGATATTTAATCTCAATTTCCTGGGTAAAGTTTAGATCAGCGCTTTGATATTCAAAGATCGCCGTGCGTTCGTCGCTCTTGGAATCCCAAGTATCCAACTTTTCAACAGTGATCTTCACCAGCGGAATCCCCCAGTCTTCCCAGGTGGTCTCCGTTGAAGCCAGAACCGTATTCGCAGGCAGCATTAGGCAGATCAGAAGCACCCATGCCAAAACTTTCTGCATCGTTCTTCCCCCTTTGCTTATTTACAATAAGATAATTTCTGCCTTGATTATACCATCCTTGTCAATATCTACCACGCCCGCCGTTTCCCCGTGCCCATAGGTGTGCCTGAGGGCGCCGGGGTTCATAAGCAGGATCCCATCCTTTTCTTCGATCAGCGGGCGGTGGGTATGCCCGTAAAGGCATACGCGGCAGCCTCGGGCTTTGGCAGCGTTGAGAAGGCCCTGATCCGTCATTTTTGCCTGGTAGCGATGTCCGTGGGTCATAAAAACCTTTACGCCGCCGAAGGTATAAACGATTTCATCGGCAAGATGCGGCGGGTAATAATCGTTGTTCCCCTTCACCTGAAACAGAAGGGCCCTGGGGCTCAGCCTGTCCATCAGGCTCCTGCAGGAGTCAAAATCATTTGCGCCGTCGCCCAGAAAGATGAACGCGTCGATCTTGCCCAGGCGGGCCACCTGCTCCATGGCCCAATGAAGGGTGGTCAATTCTCCATGAGAATCCGAAAAAACTGCCAGCCTCACGCTTCCTTCAGCTCCCGCTCCATCACCTTCTGCATCAGTGCCGACGCACGGGCCCGATGGCTCACAGCGTTCTTTTCTTCGGCGGTCATCTCCGCAAAAGTCTTACCAGTTTCATACATGAACAGCGGGTCATAGCCGAAACCGCAGGCGCCCTGACGGGCATACAAAAGCTGACCAGGGCACACGCCTTCCACCGTAAGGGTCTCCTGGCCGGGGCGGGCCCAGGCCAGGGCAGACACGAAGGCGCAGTTGCGGTTGGCCGTATCCTTCATGTTTTCAAGAAGCAGATCGTTATTCTTTTCATCATTGCCATGCTCGCCGCAGTACCGGGCAGAATGAACGCCGGGCGCGCCGCCCAGAGCTTCCACCGTCAGGCCGCTATCATCTGCCAGAGCGTCAAAGCCCGTGGCCTTGCAAACGGCCTCAGCCTTGATAACCGCATTTTCAGTAAAAGTTTCGCCGTCCTCCACAATGTCCTCATTATAGCCTACAGCGCCCATGGAAACCACTTGGAAGTAATCCTTGAACAGCGCGTTCAATTCCTGAATCTTATGGGCGTTGCCGGAGGCCACCACCAGCGCAGGCTTGGCGCAGATGTACTGGGCCGCCTCGCCCAGAGCTTCACGCTGGGCAGCCATCAGTTCACGGATACCCTTTTCCCCATAAGTCATCAGGGCCTGCAGCTCCTTGGGGGTAAAGGCACGGCCCTCGCCGGTGCCCTGCAATTCAATGAACTCGCCCTTTTCGTTCATCACCAGGTTCATATCCACCTGGGCCTTGCTGTCCTCTTGGTAGCACAAATCCAGGCAGGGGGTATCCCCCACCACACCGCAGCTTACCGCCGCCACCTGATGGCGGATGGGTGAGAAGGGCAATTTGCCCTCCTTGATCAGTTTGGCAATGGCCAGGCACAGGGCCACATAACCGCCGGTAATGGAGGCCGTGCGGGTGCCGCCGTCAGCCTCCAGCACATCACAATCGATGGTGATAGAGCGCTCACCCAGCATTTTCAAATCCACTGCCTGGCGAAGGCTGCGGCCGATAAGCCGCTGGATCTCCACGCTGCGGCCATCCTTTTTGATGCCGTCACGCTGCTTGCGGCGGCCGGTGGAAGCGGGCAGCATGGCGTATTCCGCCGTGACCCAGCCCTGCTTTTTGCCCCTAAGGAAGGGGGGAACGGATTCATCAATGGATGCGGTGCAGATCACCCGGGTGTTGCCCGTGGAGATCAAGCAGCTGCCGTCCGCCGTGCGGACGAAGCCGGGAATGATATCAATAACGCGGCCCTCATCGGGCTGACGGCCATCAAAACGTGCCATGGTTGCCTCCTAAACGATTAAAAAGTGCGCTGACGCATTGGGTCAACGCACTACATTTCGCCGCAAGGCGCTTAAAATCCTGCTTAATCAATCTCCACCACGCCGGGATATTGAGCCATAACCTCCGTAGCTTCATTGATAAAGGTGGCTGTGCTCTCTTGCGGCGGGGTAAACTTTTCACCTTCCACCTGGATCTCCACCTTGTTCACCCCCGGGAACTGGCTAGCCGTGAACAGGATCGCTCGAACAGCCTGCTTTCCCCCGTCAGACTGGCTGGTCACATCCATAAAGCCCTTGGAGAAGTTGATCGTTGCCGTGCCGTCTTTTACGGTCACGCTCTTCACGCCGCAATCCTGGGGCAGGGGCCGTTCCAGGCCGCTATCATCCTTGGGCCCCTTGGCCAGCTCCAACAGGGCTGTGGTCAGATCCCCATTGCTGAATACGGTGCGGGTCACCGGTACCAGCACTCGCCCTGTCTGCGATGGAAAATACAACTGCACCTGATCTACATAAGCCCCTGCGGCGGTGGTCACGCTCTCCATGTTCACATAGTCGCCGTTGAAGGCGCCGCTCACATCCGTGCCATGGGTCAGCTTGGATCGGGCCTGGCCGTCAAACAGGAAAGAAACCTCCTCCACCGTATCAAAGCAGGTAAGCGTACTGGCTACCGCCTGAACCATCAGCGCCTCCTCCTCGGCATTAGCGCAGTTCAGGGCCTCCTTGCTCATGTCCACCCGCGCCTTGCCCCCGGCGATGTTTAAGTCAAAGGTCGTACCCTCAGGAATGACCGTGCGCAGCCCCAGCCGGGCAGCTTCCATGTCGTTCTGGCTGTCCTTTACCATCAGGCTTAGCGTCGCCTTGGCCACGCCCTCCGTTTTGGGAATTTGCCTGGTGACCGGCACCAAATACCCTTCCCCATCCTGATAATAGACCACCGTGGGCTGGGTTTCTACTGCCGGCGTAACCTCTGCCGCAGTTTGGGTGATGTCAACCTCCGGTTCATAAAGGATCTCTGTGGTCTTGGTGCTGCCGCCTCTTAAGGCCAGCACCACCACCAGCGCCGCCGCGCACAGGATCAAAATACGCTCCATATCCGTCCGCCCGATCTTCTTCACGCCCGTTCACTCCTCCTTGGATGATTGCACTCAAAGCATATGACCCGCCCCGGGTGGGTATGAATCATTGCGCAAACCTTCTTTTGCCTGTATAATAGCAGGGTTGGAAAAATAAAGGAGGGCGTTTGTATGCCCATGGATGGCCTGACCCTGGGGTTTGTTGCCCGGGAGCTGAATGAAAAATTAATCGGCGGGCGCATTGATAAGGTGACCCAGCCTGAAAAGGACGCCCTGGTGCTGCTCGTTCGCAGTCAAAATCAAAACTTTAAGCTGCTCCTTTGCGCCAGCCCCAATAACGCCCGTTGCCATTTGACTTGGCAGACTTTTGTAAATCCCCTGGAACCGCCTATGTTCTGTATGCTCATGCGCAAGCACCTCCAGGGCGGGCGTATCCAAAGAATACAGCAGATAAACGGCGACCGTATTCTTCACATCACCGTGGAGAATTCGGATGAACTTGGCGTGCTGGTGCACCCCACCCTGATCCTGGAGGTCATGGGGCGCCACTCCAACCTGACCGTGGTGGACGAAAACGGGCGCATCATTGATGCTATCCGCCACGTCTCAGGGGATATGAGCCGCCTAAGAGAGGTACTCCCAGGCCTGACCTATCTGCCCCCTCCCGCCCAGGACAAGATTGCGCCCGAAAGTGCCACTTGCGAAAATCTTCATCCTCGGTTGTTAGGGCAAGCTGGATCGGTTGAAAAAGTTCTATCCGCCGCGGTATCCGGTCTTTCAGCTCCTGCTGCCCGAGAGTTGGCCTTTCGCATGACCGGGCTGCACAAGCCTCAAATGGATGAAATCGACCCCGCTGCTTTGGCGAGTAAGCTGGCTGGCTTCCTGACCCGTTTGAGTGAGATGACGCCCCCTGTGATCCAATTGGATGATACCGATGCGCCAGCAGACGTTTTTCCCTACCCCTATCTGAGCCGCGACCCTCAAAGGCAGCAGCCCTACGGCAGCATCAGCCGGGCGCTGGAAAGCTTTTTCAGCAGCCGGGATCTGATGGATCGCATGGACCAGAAAAGCGCCTCCCTGCACAAGATTCTCAAAAACCACATCGAGCGCTGCGAAAAAAAGCTGGCCCTGCAAATTCAGGAGCTGGAAGGCAGCGCCCGTATGGAGGAATACCGCATCTTTGGCGAGCTGATCACCGCCAACGTATATCAGCTTAAAAAGGGCATGGAGACCGCCCAGGTGGTCAATTACTATGACGAAAACAGCGCCATGGTAGAAATCCCTCTGGATAAGCAATTGACCCCTGCCCAGAACGCCCAAAAGTATTACAAAAAGTATCAAAAGGCCCGCTCTGCCCAGCAAACCGCCCGGCTGCAAAAAGAGAAAACCGAGGCAGAATTGTTGATTCTGGAGGGTGCCATGGAGGATCTCTCAAAGTGTACTACTGAAGGCGAGCTTCAGGAGATCCGTTCTGAGCTGCAAAAGGCTGGCTATGTCCGCCCCTCCAGCAGCAAAAAGCCCCAGCGCAAATTTCCCGAGAGCCAGCCCCATGAATACATAAGTGCAGACGGCATCCCCATCCTGGTAGGCAAAAACAGCCTCCAGAATGACCGGCTCACCGGCGCTGCCAAGGGCGGTGAAATGTGGCTCCACGCCAAGGATATGCCCGGCAGCCATGTAATCATCCGCACCGAGGGGGAGGTGCCGCCCGCCACCCTCAAGGAGGCCGCTCAGCTGGCCGCCTACTACTCCAAGGGCAAAAACAGCGCTTCCGTGCCCATTGACTATACCCTTCGCAAGCACGTGAAAAAGCCTGGCGGCAGCCCTGCGGGCTTTGTTATCTACACCAACCAGCGCACCCTATATATCACGGTGTCTGAGGCGGACATCCGCAAGATCAAATGGGTGAAATAAAATTTGTAAGGACGGCTTTTCATGGACAATTCATGGCATTGGCAAACCATGTCCCCTGCCCGACGCAGCTACTTTGTTCGGCTGGCAGGGCGTATCCTAATCCTTTTAGCCTGCATTGGGGCTGCGTTGGCCTACCCCCAAGCCTTTGAAATTCTGGAAGGCATGAATTTTTTCAGCGAGTTTTCTCCATTGCATCTGCTGTGGGGCATCTGGATCATTGACATGATCCTGCAATTGGTTCCTGTCAGGCACCGCGTTCCCCTGGGCTCTCAAAAGCTGTTTAAGCTCCGCTTTCGGCCCATTCGCGAAAAGATCAATCCCCAGGCGCTCAAGCGCCACATTCTTTCGACTACCCGATCTACTTATCGGGTCATGATCCTTTGGGCCGCCCTGATTATTGGAATTGGCCTGCTAAAATACTATCGTTTTCTAACAAATATAGGGCTTTTCCTGATTGCCACGGCTTTCTATGTGTGCGATTTGATCTGTGTGCTCATCTGGTGACCCTTTCGTTTGATTATGAAAAACCGATGCTGCACCACCTGCCGCATCTTCAACTGGGATCATTTAATGATGTTTTCACCGCTGGTCTTTATTCACAGCTTCTATGCTCAAAGCCTGTTTCTGCTGGCCCTGGCGGTGTTTTTTGTATGGGAAGGCTGCATCCTTCTCTATCCGGAGCGCTTCTGGGAGCAGACAAACGAAGCCCTGCGCTGCG
>JAFUPO010000242.1 GCA_017481185.1 Clostridia bacterium
ACGAAGAGGAGGCCATTCGCGGCCTTGAGACCGGCGCCATGGCCCTTGCTAATCGGCTGGACAGCGCTGTGGATGAGCGAGCTGCCCGCATCCTGGATGGGGGGCTCAATGTGGTTCTCTGCGGCAGGCCCAATGCAGGCAAATCCTCCCTGCTTAACGCCCTTATCGGCGAGGAACGGGCTATCGTAACGGATATTCCGGGCACCACAAGGGATCTGGTCACCTCCACCCTGCAAATCGCTGGGCTGAGCGTTCATCTGACGGATACTGCCGGGCTCCACGAGGCCCAGGATGCGGTAGAACGCATCGGCATCGACCGGGCTGAAAAGGCCATTGCCCAGGCGGATGCGGCTATCCTGCTCATTGACCGCAGCCGCCCCTTGGCTGAGCAGCGCTTTGCATTGAATCATTATCCCCAGCAAACGGTAATCGCTCTTACCAAGGGCGATCTGCCGCCGCTGTTTTCTGAGAAGGAGGCTGCCGCCCTTTATCCCGGCAGAACCATTTTTGCCATCAGCTCTGTCACTGGCGAAGGGCTTCAGCCCTTGAAGGACTGGATCGCCGCCCAGGCGGGGGATCCAGAGAACCTGGTCATCACCCAGCCCCGGCACGTTCATGCTGCACAGCAGGCCAGCCAAAGTCTGCGCCGGGCTTTGGAAAGCCTCCAAGCTGGCCAACCCTTGGATATGTGCGCTGTGGATCTCCATGATGCGCTGCGCGCCCTGGGTGAGATCACCGGCGAGCAGGTGGATGAAAAATTATTGGATAAAATTTTTGCAGACTTCTGCGTAGGGAAATAACAACATGAGCTGGATCCTCCTTGGATCCAGCTCATATTATTATGCCGGTCTTACCATCCCGTGAATCTTTTCGATATCCCCCTTGGGATCCTCGCTTTTATACAGGGCTGTGCCCATCACAGCCACGTCGATGCCCGCCTCCAAGAGCATGGGCAGGTTCTGCATATTCACGCCGCCATCCACCTGAATCAGCCCTTTATATCCCATCTTGCGCAGGGTGCGCACCTTTTCCACCATGGCTGTCATAAAGCTCTGGCCGCCAAAGCCCGGCTCCACAGTCATAATCAGCACCATATCGATCAGGTGCAAAAAGGGCCCCAGCGTCTCCACCGGGGTGGCAGGCTTCACGGAGACCCCTGCCTTCACCTTATGCTTGTGGATTTCTCGAATGACTCGCTTAAGATCTTTTACCGCTTCCTGATGGAAGGTGATAATGGAAGCGCCCGCCTCCGCAAAAGCCTTCACGTGCCGCCGAGGTTTGTTAATCATCAGGTGTACATCCAAAGGCGTATCGGTGTGCTGCTTTAATTTTGCCACCAGATCAGGGCCATAGCTCAGATTGGGCACAAAGGCGCCATCCATAATGTCTACGTGGAGCCAATCGCAGCCCGCCTGGATCATACGATCCACTTCATCCGCCATATGCATTACATCCGCCGCCAGGATTGAGGGCGCTACCTTAATCATAACGATTCCTCCATTCTTCCTTTGCAAGTTCCAATAGGTGATGATACCTTTCCAGCCGTTGGGGGCTGATACATCCTTCCTTAGCTGCTTCAAGGATACGGCATCCCGGCTCCTTGTGATGATAACAGGGGGCAAAGCGGCACTGCCCCAGATAGGGTTCAAACTCTGGATAGCTTTGCTGCAAAAGAACCGGATCCATCCTATCCTCCAAATCCAGCATACTGAATCCAGGGGTATCCAGCACCCGCAGGCCATCCTGCTCCATCATTTCCGCATGGCGGGTGGTGTGGCGGCCTCTTGCGATCTTCTGGCTGATCTCGCCGGTTTTCAACTCCCATCCGAACAGGGCATTGAGCAGTGTGCTCTTGCCCACGCCTGATTGGCCTGCAAAGCAGGTTAGCTTGCCGGCCATCGCTTTCTTCAAGGCCTCCAGGCCGATTCCTTCCCTGGCGCTGACCTTGAAAAAAGGCGTCTGCGCGTCGGCGTATTGCTGGGCAATTTCCTCCGCCAGGCCAGTTTCATCCAGGTCGCATTTGTTGAGCACGATAATCGGCTGAATCTGCTGTCGCCTAGCCCGGATCATCAGCCGGTCAATAAGCAGCAGATCCGGGGCCGGGGCCGGGGCCATCACCAGCATCATAAGCTCCACATTCGCTACCGGCGGCCGAAGGCTTTCAGAGATACGAGGAAGAATCTCATCCAGCCACCCATGCTGGTCTCCCGCTCCGGGCGTAAAGACAATTCTATCCCCCACCAGCGGTGCCATATGCATCCGGCGGAACTTGCCTTTGCACCTGAGCACATAGGTTTCACCCTGGGCATCCCGGGCAGTATACAGCCCTCCCATGCCCTTGATGATCACACCCTCCATGAGCTCCTCCCTTTCTAAATCAGATCCACAAGCATTTCTTCGCTGAGGCTGCCGTCCAGATACACCCGTACCGTGCGCTGGCCGGGGGTATCATCTGTTATTTCCAGGGTTGGGGTAAGGCTGCCGTCCGCCGCGTGCATGGCCGCATAAACGTCCCGTTCCGTTCCATCTGCTTCCACCAGCGTAACCCGCACATGAACGCCGCCCTCTCTTCTGGGCAGTTCCAGCGTCACCTGGCCTCGATGTGCCGGGGTATATTGGTAATAGGTTACCGTCACCGCCGCGCCCTGGATCACCTGAGCGCTGGCTGCCGGCTGCTGATCCATCGCCCGCCCATGGAGATTCTCCTCCTGGGTGGGCTCATAAGCTGCGCCTGGGAGCAGGCCCACATCCGTAATCATCTTCTCAGCGGAGGCCTGATCGTATCCTGTTACATCGGGCACAATAGCGCTGCCGCCGGAGACTACCACCTGAACCGTGTCCCCCGCATAGCATACAGAATCCGCTTCAGGCTTCTGGAAAAGAATGGTGTCCACCGCTTCTGTAGAAACCACCTTCTCTGTCACCGTCAGGATCAAGCCCTGCGCCTGGAGGATGTTTACCGCCTCCTGGCTGGTGTATCCTGTGATGCGAGGGGTTGTCAACGTCGCCGGGCCCTTGGAAACCGTTAAAACCACCGTATCATTTTTATGCATTTCGGTATCAAATTCAGGGGTCTGCATGATCACCAGGCCCGCGGCAATGCTGCTGTGATTCGCTTCTACAATCTCTGTTTTTAGCCCCGAGCGTTCTGCTTTAAGCATGGCGGCAGCCTGATCCAGGCCTACCAAATCCGGGGCTGTGGTGGTGTTTATCACCCGCTGATACACGGCCATGCCGCCCAAATAAAGGCCGTAAAAAACCACAGCGCACATCAGCACCGTTCCCACCCACTTCACGATGGTCTCCAGCTGCTGACGGCGGGTGCGCACCGGGCGTTTGGGGCCGGTCTTAGCGCTTGCCTTTCCTGCCCTGGCAGGCTGAACGGGCTTTTCCTGCGCAGGCTTCACCGGCCCCGGCCTGGCAGGCGCGCCGGTCAGCTCTGTGCGGCCGTCCAGAGATATGCGCAAATCCCGAGCCATATCCAAGGCGGATTGATAACGGTATTTGGGATCCTTCTGCATCGCTGTCTCTACCAAGCGGCAAAGGCTATCCGGCACATCCGGGTTGAACTGCTTGATGGGTGCAGGCTGGCTGCGCAGATGCTGCATCGCTACGCTGACCGGGGTATCCCCCTCGAAGGGCACCCGGCCCGTGAGCATTTCATAGAGCACCACGCCCACGCTGTATAGGTCGCTCTGCTCTGTAGCCGCCCGGCCAGAGGCCTGCTCAGGGCTGAAATAATGCACCGAGCCCATCACATTATCCCCCTTGGTGAGGGTGGAAGAATCCGCCATGCGGGCAATGCCAAAGTCAGCCACCTTAATATGGCCGTCAGCGTGAACCAAAATGTTCTGGGGCTTGATGTCTCGATGGATGATGCCGTTCTTATGGGCGTGCTGCAAGGCTGCCAGGATGCGGATGGCGATCTGCACCGCCACCTGGGGCGTCACCTTACCCTTTTCTTTAATAACTTCCTTCAGGGTCTTGCCCTGCACATATTCCATGACCAGGTAGCGGTCATCCCCGTCCATGCCCACATCCAATAGGTTCACAATATTGTGGTGGGCCATTTTAGAGGCCGCCTGGGCTTCCCTTTGAAAGCGGCCTAGAAATTCTTCATCCTGGCTATATTCCGGGCGAAGGATCTTAATGGCCACGCTGTGACCGGTACGCTGATCTCGGGCACGGTATACCATGGCCATGCCGCCCTTGCCGATCAATTCCTGAAGCGCATAGCGCTGGGCAAACACTTTTCCGATCATTGTGCGCCCTCCTCATCCTTAAGGAGGAGCAGGGTGATATTATCCTTGCCGCCATTCTCAAGGGCAGCATCCAGCAGGGCCTGGGCAGCCTTGTCAACATCCATTTCCTTCAATATCTTTTCTATGGTGAACTTCTCCACCATGCCGTGAAGGCCGTCGGAGCACAAGAGCCACACATCGCCCTTCTGGCGGGCATGGGTCGCTACATCCACCTCAACGCCCATGGCTGTACCCACCGCCCGGGTGATCACATTGCGATAGGGGTGATGGGCTGCTTCCTCCGGGGTAATCAGCCCTTCCATCAAAAGCTGCTCCACCAGGGAATGATCCCGGGTCATCTGGGTCAGTTGCCCATTGCGCAAAAGGTAGCAGCGGCTATCGCCCACCTGAGCCAGGATCATCTCCTTAGGGGCTGCCCAAAGAAGGGTCACCGTGGTGCCCATGCCCTCCAGCTCTTTATCCTGGCTGGCTTTATCGTATAGTCTGCGGTTGGCAGCCTGAATAGCCCACTCCGCCTGCTGAGGCGCAGGGGAACGGCCCCGCAGCGCTTCCGCTAGCACATTCACCGCGCCCTGGCTGGCCGTTTGGCCACCTTTGTGGCCGCCCATGCCGTCAGCCACAGCAAACAGGCCGTTCTCAGGCTGGCTGAGATAGCTGTCTTCATTGGCCTTGCGAACCAAGCCGATATGGGTTCGCGCTGCTGCGATCATGGCTCTGCCTCCTTTTGCTGCATCAGTACCTTGCGGCGTAACTGGCCGCAGGCCCCGTCAATATCGTCGCCCATCTCCCGGCGGCGAGTGCAGGAGATGTTGCGTTTTTCCAATTCCTGCATGAAGTCTTTGATGATCTTTTCATTCACGCCCTTAAGCCCCCGCTCCTTCACCTCATTAAGGGGGATCAAATTCACATGACATTGCAGGCCTCGTAATTTGCCCGCCAACTCCTGTGCGTGGTGGGGCAGGGAGTTAACCCCGGCAACCAGGGCGTACTCAAAGATCACCCGGCGGCCTGTTTTCTTCACATAATTGCGGCAGGCCTCCAGCACCTCGTTCATCTGATAGCGTTTTGCGATGGGCATGGTCTGGCGGCGGATGTCGTCATTGGGCGCATGGAGGGACAGGCATAGGGTCACTGAAAGCCCCTCCTGAGCCAGCTTGTACATCTGGGGCACCAGGCCGCAGGTGGAAAGAGAAATGCCTCTTTGCGATAGATTCAAGCCCTGGGGATGGTTAGCCAAGCGGATAAAGCGCATCACATTGTCATAGTTATCCAAAGGCTCGCCGCTACCCATGAGCACCAGGTTGTGAACTTTTTCGCCCTCGGGCAAAAAGCTGTTGGCGCACTGGATCTGGCCCAGCATTTCCGCAGCGGTCAGGTTCCGGATGCAGCCATCCAACGTGCTGGCGCAAAAGGCGCAGCCCATGCGGCAGCCCACCTGGGTGGACAGGCACAGGGTGTGCCCGTGGTGATAGTGCATGAGCACCCCTTCCACGCAATTGCCATCTATCAGTTCAAAGAGGAACTTCACCGTGCCGTCCAACTGGCTTTGCTTGTGGGAGTGAATCTTCACCGGCTGGGCAACAGCCCAGGTTTTCAAATCCTCCCGAAGAGGCTTTGAGAGGTTGGTCATCTGGTCAAAGTCCGCGCCCTTATGGAGCCACTCAAACACCTGCTTTCCACGAAAAGCGGGCAGGCCCTTTTCTTTCAGAAGAGCGGTCAACTCCTCCGGAAACAGCCCCATGAGCTGAACCTTGTCCATTCCATTACCTCCTGAGCATCTTGATCATATAGAAACCATCCATGCCGTCCCGATGGCTGAGGAGCTGGTGCTCCGCCACCTTTTCAAACTCAGGATGGCGTTGAAGGAAGGCTGCCGCCTGCCTCTCGTTCTCATCTTTTAGGATAGAGCAGGTGGAATATACCATCACGCCGCCTTTTTTTACATACTGGCAGCAGGTATCCAGCAATTCATTCTGAAGCTGTGCTAAGGCCTTCAAATCTGCCGGCTGATGGCGATACTTTACGTCGGGCTTCTCCAGCATCACGCCAAGGCCAGTGCAAGGGGCATCCAGCAAAACGGCGTCCATCCGCTCAACCAAATCCTCCTTAAGGCGGGCGGCATCCCGAACGGCAGGGCGCAGATTCTCCAGCCCCAGGCGGCGGGCCTGGGCCCGAATGAGATCCACCCGGTGCTCATGCACATCCCAGGCGTAAACCCGGCCAGTGCCGCCCATCAATTCTGCCAGGTAGGCAGCCTTACCCCCGGGAGCAGCGCAGCAATC
>JAFUPO010000014.1 GCA_017481185.1 Clostridia bacterium
CTTCAACGTCTTCCGCAAAGGCAAGCGGGGCTATCTCGGCCCTGGCATCTACCTGACGGACAAGGAATGGTATGCGCAGGGGTATTCTGAGAAGAATGGCCCTGGCGGCCAGATGTATGCGCTGTATGCCCGGATGGAAAAGCCGCTGTATGTGACCAGCCTTGTCGAACCGGCTAAAGAGATCCTTCGCGCAGCGTATGGCTCCAGAGCGGATGGCATCTATCGCAAGCGCCAGGCTGCTAACGAGAAGGATACCTAGTGGGTAACCAGCGCTGATATTAAAAAACTCCAGGCCTTTGGCTATGATGGCATCATTTGGGGCACTGAAAAGAGTTCCACCAGGGAGTACATGGTGTTTGACTCCACCCAGATCAAGTCTGCCACGGACAATGTGGGCACCTTTGACCCTGAAAACCCTGACATCCGCTACCAGCTCCGTGACGGCGACGCCATCTCCAGCCGGGAGGCCCTGGCCAACGCCCTGGAGAGCGCGGCGGTTAACCAGGAGGAACAGCGTCTGCTTTCGGAATATCGCCAGAACCTTAAGCAGGCGCAGGCAGATGAGGAAAAGCTCAGGGAGATCGGTTCAAAGATTCGGGAATTATCCTTTGCCAAGGGAAAGAGGGACAAGGGCGCGATTCTCGCCTTGCAAAAGCAGCGGGACGAAGTGGCCGAACGGCTGGACAAGCAGGAAGGAAAACTCTTGCGCCTGGAGAACATGAAGCCCCTGAGAGACCTTGTGGCCAGGGAGCGCACGAAGGCTGAAAAGCGTATTCGGGAAAAGAAGAAGGAGCAGCTGGATCGCTACCGCGAACAGGTGAAGGACACCCAGAGCCGGAGCCATATGCGGGACATGATCAAGGTGGAAGGTGCGAGACGCTGCTTGAACGCCATACTGCGGCTCCACAAAAATCAGAGGCTCCTCCCTTGCGGGAGGAGCGCTGTTTATGTTCTGCGTCTGCGGGGCCGCTTTTCCAAAGGATTGCCGTTGCGGTCCAGCTTTTTGGGCCGAGGCCCATCAGGCTTAATCCCAACCTTGGGGGTTTTGCACGGTTGGGGCTGCCTGGGCTTGGGCTCCGAGGGCGTGGTGATCTCCATGGGCCAAGCGCTTTCAGATACCGCCAAGCGCTTGCCAATAAGCTTTTCAATGGCGTTCAGATGCTTCACCTCATCGATGCAGCAGAAGCTGATCGCCTGGCCGCTGAGGCCTGCCCGGCCTGTGCGGCCAATACGGTGTACATAGGCCTCTGGCTCATTGGGCAGATCATAGTTGAACACATGGCTCAGGCCCTGAATGTCAATGCCTCTGGCGGCAATATCCGTGGCTACCAGCACGCCCACCTCACCGTTTTTGAAGGCGTTCAGGGCGTTCTGCCGGGCGTTTTGGCTCTTGTCCCCGTGGATGGCCTTGGCCTCGATACCCGCCCGATTCAGATCCCTTGCAATGCGGTCTGCGCCGTACTTTGTGCGGGAAAAAACCAACGCACTCTCCACCCCCGGCTCCTTTAAAAGGGCTGCCAGCAGATGCTTTTTGTTTCCCTTATCCACATAGTAGAGCTTTTGCTGGATGGCCTCCACGGTGCTGGAGACCGGGTCCACCTTTACCGTTTCCGGCTCGGTAAGGATACTCAGGGCAAGCGCCTCTACCTCCTTGGGCATGGTGGCGGAAAAAAATAGGGTCTGCCGCTTTTCAGGCAGCCGGGCAATGACCTTCTTAACGTCATGGATAAAGCCCATATCCAACATTCGGTCCGCCTCGTCCAGCACAAAAATTTCCAGCTTCTCCAGATGGATGTAGCCTTGATTGGTCAAATCGTTGAGCCGGCCAGGTGTGGCCACCAAAATATCCACACCCCGCTTTAAGTGCTCCACCTGGGGCGTTTGATTCACACCGCCGAAGATCACGCAGGTCCGCTGCGACAGATGCTTGCCATAGGCCTGAAAGCTTTCATAAATCTGCAAAGCCAGCTCCCGGGTGGGGGTTAGAATCAACGCCCGAATGGGGCGCACGCCACCCTTGGCAGGAATAAAAGGCTTGCGGGAGAGCCTTTGCAAAATGGGCAGGGCAAAAGCAGCCGTTTTGCCGGTGCCCGTCTGAGCGCAGCCCAGCACATCTTTTCCTTCCAGCACCAAAGGAATGGTAGCCTGCTGGATGGGTGTGGGGGTATCGTAGCCGGATTCATTTACCGCCTTCAAAAGAGGCGGTGTCAGGTTCATTTCATTAAAGTTCATAGACCCTTCCTAATCTTTCAAAAATGCGACTGCTTAGTATAGCACGATTCCGAGGTTCAAACAACCTTTTCTTTCAACAGAAAAGGCGGCATCCGCCGCCCTTAGAGATACTTTTTCATTTCTTCCAGGTTCCGCTCCTGCAAGTCCAACAGGCGCTGGCCCAGGTTTGCCGCTTCGCCGCTTTGGGAGCTGTCGTGAAGATGCTTGATCGTTTTGGTGATCCCCATGGTGGTGCCCTGAATGGTCATCTCTGCAATCTTGGAGGGCGATGCATCCATGGCCATCTTTCCGGCTGTCATTAGGTCCGCAGAGGTTTTGGCCATAGCGCCTGCACCCTCAGCCTCGCCGCCGCGGCTTTCAATAAGCGCCTTAGCTTTATGGCCAATGTCCAGGTATTCTGACCGCTGGCTCTCTAATGCCTCCTGCACAGGAGAAGATTCCAGGCGTTTGAGTACCGAATCGATGCCGCTGACACCCATATCTGCTGTTTTGTAAATGTATTGGAGCATTTCCATCTCCGGCAGCATAATCATCACCTCTAGCGAAGTATGCCCCGGCAAACTGCATTTTATCAGCGGTGCAGACGCAGCCCCTTGGGATAATGGTTTTTGGCTGTATTCTCAGAAACCTTGATCCAACCCAGAGCTACGCCGTCCAGACACAGAACCTGCCAGCCCTTACCCGCAGCCGGAAAGGTTTCGCCCCGCAGATAGGTCTGCGCCTGATTCAAATCAGCGTCCAGGTGTGCAAATACCGTTTCCTGCCCATAGGCCAGCGCTAGGGCATGATCCGGCACAAACACTTTGCCCTTTAGCTGCCCCAGATGTACCCCTGCCCGCAGCACCTTCACGCCGGTCACATCCGGCCACTCAGGCAGGCTGAACAGCGTCTCTCCCAGCATCCCATCTGCCTTTAGGGCGGGGTGAAACTCCTTTAAAGCTTTCTGGTGGACAGCCGTTGGGCGCTTCAAACCACTGCTAGCCGCCTCCATTCTTTCCTCCACGCCCTTGCGGGCAAACAACGCCACAAAATGCCCTTCCCCTTTGATTCTATGGGGATAGATATGCAGGGAACCGTTGTTTTCCGGCAGGCCGGGCAGCGCAAAGGGCGTCATTTCAAAATCAGGATGGGCCTGCAAAAAAGCCTCCACCACGCCGTCATTCTCAATTTGATTGAGGGTGCAAGTGGCGTAGCACAGCCGTCCGCCTGGACGCACCATTTTTGCAGCCTCCCATAGGATCTCCTGCTGGCGCTTAGCGCATCCCTGGGGGGATTGAGGCGTCCACTCGGCTCGCGTTTCAGGATGGCGGCGAAACATACCTTCCCCGGAGCAGGGCGCGTCCACCATCACCGCGTCGAAGAATTTCGGCCACCTTTGCGACAAAGCAGCCGGCATAGCGCTGACCACCAACCCATTGGGCACGCCCAGCCTTTCCATGTTGCGGCTAAGCACCTGGGCTCGGGAAGACACTGGTTCGTTAGATACAAGCAGCCCCTTGCCCTGCAAACGAATCGCCAATTGGGTGCTTTTTCCACCTGGCGCAGCACACAGATCCAGCACCCGCTCCCCCGGCCGAGGCGAAAGCACCGCCGCCGGAATCATAGCGCTGGGCTCCTGCAAATAGTAGGCCCCTGCCTCATGAAGGGGATGTGAACCGGCCTGTGAAGCCATGGCCAGGTACCGTCCTTCTGCCTCCCAGGGGATCTGGCCCTCCATGTCCTTCACCCATTCCTCAAGCCCTTTCAAAGGCTGTTTGAAGGAATTTATCCGAAGGCCCCGATAATAGGGTTCATCGTAAGATGCCAAAAAGGCGGGCAGCTCTTCTTTAAGAGCCTCCGCCATCTGGTCGATAAATGTCTGGGGCAATGTTGTCATGCCATCCACTCCGGTTCCATCAGCCGCGTTAGAGGCCAGGTCATGGCCTGCAACTCCTCTGGCAGCTCTTTGATCAATTGTTTTTCGGCACAAGCCATCACATAGGGCACGCCGCTTTGCTTAGAGACTTCTTTTAGGAGCTCATGCCCGGTGATCAAGCAGGCGGCATCCGTCTCCCGTCCCAGATTGGCGTTGTTCACCAGACCGTCAATAGTCATGCGGCTGCGAAGAGCGATCCGATGCATCAGATCCAGGATGTCCTCCACCGTTCCAGTCAGGGGCCGCATGGCGTTGACCACCAGCAAACAGCGTTTTTCTTCCCGGGCAAAAGCCGGAGCATAGCGACCCAATGCCGCCGCGCCAGTATCATCCCCGCCCACATCAAACACTACATGCTCCTGGGGGCGGTCAAACACGCTTTGGATCTCCGGGGGCAGAGCAGGCACATCCACCGTAGTCATGGCAAAGGAGGGCATCAATACGCGAATCCCTGCCGCCTCCAGCTCTGCCTTCTTTTCACCGCTGCGAAAGTAGGGGTTCACAATATCTAGGTCCACCAATGCTGTTTGCTGCCCCTGTTGAGCAAGGTGTAACGCAATATTTAATGAAAGCTCCGTTTTTCCGCTGCCATAGTTGCCCACCAGCACCGTCAGCCGGGGCGAGGCAAAATCCATCATCCGCGTTCCTCCTCTTCCCCTTGCCAATGGGTAGGATATACGGGCGCATGAAAAGCCTGACGCTTATCCACCGCTGGCGGGGGCGCCATGTAGGTATAGCTTTCCTCTTCTTCATCCGCACGGTCCAAGCCTAAAAAATCCATGCGCTGGGCCATCTGAGTAATGCCGGTACGCATCCTCCGCAAAGGAGCCTGTTCCCGCTGACTGCGCCGCTGACGGGGCGCAGCCTGCACCGGCAACTCTGCCTTAGACTGAATCTCATCAGGCTGGGGCCAGCCCAAGCTTTCCTGCAAACCAGTCTCCGTCAAGCCCGGATGCACCGGCTCCTGCCAAGGCTCCTCATAAGGCGCTTCATAAACTTCAGGCTGCGGCTGATAAAAGGCTGTAGGCTGCTCAGGCTCCTGCCAGGGTTCCTCTTCATAATAGGCCTCTGGCGGATAAGCTTCAGGAGGATAGGCTTCCTCCGCCTGTTCGACTTGCGGTTTTCGTTGGCTCCGATGTGTCAGCCGACGCCACCAAGAGCGCCATACATAATAAGGCCGCCAGCGGATAAACCAGATCGCATAATCCAGGACCAGGCCAACAACAGCGATGGCTGCCACAAGCCAAAGCCAATTGTCTCCCAGCCACTGGAGCCCGTTGCGGGCTTCCTGTGAATTGATCACATTCCACAGGCTGCTAACCAGGCTGCGGATCCACCCCAGCAGCAGATTAAAAATGCTCGTGGCAAAGCTGCCCATTTTTCAGCTCCTTTAAGTTCACTTAGCCGTCAGATTCACCTCAAGAGCGCCAGGTTCCACCTTAAACACATAGCTGACTCCCTCAGCCTCCTCAATGGCGCACTGAATCTGAACCTCATGGCTTCCGGCTTGGAGATCGCTCAGATCTGCCCACAGGGACAGGTTTGAGCTTCGCACCTTTTCCATCCACAGCACAGGCCCGCTGAGAATCAGGCTGGCCCGCTGATTTTCTGCCTGGGCTTTCAGCCCTTCAGGCACATTGATCAGATCCACCTTCAGGTTCTTAAAGGTTTTTTCCCCAATGACCGGTCCAATCTCCACGGCCACGGTAACGCTGTCAGGCGTAAGGTTAATCACGCCCGAGGGCTTGCGCACCCGCACTGCCTCCGTAAAGGATTCCGTGCGGCCCTCCAAGCTCACCGCCTGGTCTAGAAACAGCGCGTCCAGGTTCAGAATCTGCAAATCCTCAGCCGATGCGGCTGCCTGAATGGTATTGGGGGTCACCGTCACCTTTTTGACCTCATAGCCAGCCGCAGGCTCGCCCTTGGTCATGCCAATGCCAGACAAGGTAATCATCTGGGTGGGATAAAGGTCATAGCTCACCACCACGCTATCCAGCAGCACAGATTCGCTGGTAACCTGCACCTGGCCAGAGGTGATAGCGTTGCCCTTAGCATCCTGCAAGACCAGCGGCAGCGCCAAGGCAGAGGAGCCCTCCTGGGCAGGCAGGGCGTTCAGATCCAGATTAACCACCGCCCGGCGCACCTGGTTTACCAACGTCTTAGGGCCGCTGACAGCTACCAGGGATGGATCGATGCTCAAATCATCCAAATAGAATCCTTCCGGCACCTCGCCAGATTGAACCACCGAAACAGGGATGCGATAGCGGGTGATGTATTCTTCCACCTCAATCTCCACCTCTGAAGGAATCAGCTCCGTCACGGTGCCGAAAGTAGAGGTGGAGGTGGTGGCGATCTTAACGGTCTGCTTGCCGGCTGTACGGATGCGGCTCAGCTCAATGCGAGGATTATAGGTGGTGGCCGTCACCATATTGTATTCCAATTGCGGCACATCCGCCTTCATGCGCACGGAAATAGGATTTTCCGTCAGGTCGCTGGTCACGATATAGCCGTTGCGCTGCAAGCTCTCAGCGCCAGTGATGGATACTGGCACATCTACAAATATCTTTTCCCGAGTCAAAGAGGAATCCTGACTGATAAGCCCAGCCCACATAACGATGGCGAGCAGAAGCGCGGTAATTTTCCAGCCCATGTTTCGCCGCAGGAGCTTTTCCATCCCCTTTAGCAGCACAGCCAACTTGCTCTCTTGAGACGGGGGCGCCGTCTTTTTATCCAACTGGGTATTCATTGCCGCTTCTCCCTTCTGCGTTATTTGGTCTTTGTGGTGCGCCGCTTGGTCTTTTCCAGAAGCGTCTCCCAAAGCCGGGCATGGGGCTGAGCATACATCCCGCCCAGCAGCTGGCCCAGGCTGGCGGCATCCATATGGCGGGTCAGCTTGCCGCCCCTTGCCATGGAGATAATGCCCGTTTCCTCGCTAACGATGAGCACAATGGCATCAGTGCTCTCGCTAACGCCGATGGCTGCCCGATGACGGGTGCCCAGCTCGCGGCTAATGCCCCTGCCTTCCGTCAAGGGAAGAATACAGGCCGCCGCCATGACCCGGTTGCCCCGGATCACCACCGCGCCGTCATGCAAGGGCGTATTGGGCTCAAAAATATTTTCCAAAAGGGGGCTGGAGATATGGGCATCCACGGTTGTGCCCGTTTCAGAAATGTCTTTTAAGCCTACCTTTTGCTCAAAAACGATCAGCGCACCCACCCTGCGGCGGCTCAGGTTCAGCAGACATTGGATAATCTCATCCACGATGCGCTTGTTTTCCGCTTCATCGTCCCGGTGAGCGCTTTCAAGCAAGGCGCCCCGGCCAATCTGCTCCAGAGCCTTGCGCAATTCCGGCTGAAATAGGATAACCAGCACCACTGCGCCGTTGTTCAAAACGCTCATCAAAACCCAGTTCAATGCCGTTAAGCCCAGCAGGTCAGAGACCCAGCTAGCTAATATTAGCAAAAGAAAGCCCTTGAGCACCGCGCTGGCCCGGGTCTGGCGGGTGAGCATCAGCAGATTGTAGATCAGAAAAGCCACGATCAGAATATCCAAAATATCCGTGATCTGCGGCCGGTGGAAAATATTCCACAGCATATTGCTGACCTGGTCCCAAAGTGCAGTCACGCTGACAGCCCCCGCTTTCGTAAAGAGAATAAAGCCCCTGGTAATCCAACTCTATTATACACTATCTGGGGCGATATATGAACCTCTATTATGCAAAAAATTCACCAGATTTACACAACCATCAAACGTCAAAAGGGTCTCTTTTCTTCACCTATGGGGGATGTTAAAAAAATCCATGACAAAGGTTCAATTCTTTGATAGAATATACCATATCCATTAACGAAAGGAGGCCCCAGTGTGGAGCATGATGGTCATCGGTCTCGTATGCGCCAGCGATTTATGCAGACCGGTCTGGAAGGTTTTGCCGATCATGAAATATTGGAGCTTCTCTTGTTCTATGCCATTCCGCGTCGGGATGTCAATCCTCTGGCGCACCAACTATTGGATACCTTCGGCTCTCTGATTAACGTGTTGGAGGCTTCTCCCCAGCAGCTTAAACAGGTGCCCGGGATGGGAGAAAGCGCCGCTTCTCTTCTGGCTTTAATGGTGCCCGTTTTCAGGCGTTACACTGCCAATGTATCCTCTCAGCGGGTGGGTATCTTCAATCGGGGAGATTGCAAGCGCTACTGCCTCTCCCTCCTGGCAGGTCGCCGCAACGAACACTTTTACGTCATCGGCCTGGATGCCTCCAGCGAAATCGCAGGAACGAGCCTGATCTGCACCGGTGATCTAAGCGAAGTTCCCGCCTATCCCCGGCAGGTGGTGCAAGCTGTTCTCAGCATGAACGCTCACAGCGTCATCTTTTGCCACAACCATCCCGGCGGCAATCTCAGAGCGTCAGATTCTGATGTTGAAGCCACTCAGATGCTTATTGAGGCGCTTTACCCGATCAATGTGGGCGTATTGGATCATGTAATCGTCAGCCGAGGCAACTGCATCTTTCTCAGCGATCTGAACCGGCTACCCTTTGTAACCAACCGTGAATTGATCAAGGCCGCCGAGCAGCGTGCGCCTCGCAGAAAGGATATGTCAAATGTGCAAAACCAAGTATCGGCGGATTGGTAAAATGCTAAAACTTCTTTTGATCCTTGCAGCCCTTGCCCTCCTGGCCTATGCAGGCCTGATTGCCATGGTCTGCTATAAGGAGGCCAATGTGCCTGAAGCTGGCGATTATGATGCCATCATCGTTCTGGGGGCCCAGGTTCTGCCCGACGGCACCCCCAACGTGCAGCTTGAATGGCGTTTGGAAGCTGCCCTCAAAGCTTGGCAAGAGAAATCTGCGCTCATCGTGACCTGCGGCGCCCAGGGGGTGGATGAGCCTCGCCCTGAGGCAGATGTAATGCGCGACTGGCTTATTGAAAGAGGCGTGCCGGCAGACCAGATTTTTGCCGAAAATACCTCCTTTAACACCCGTGAAAACATCGACAACGCCATGGCGCTGATCAAGGATCACGCCGTCTCCCGGGTGGTCGTCGTCACCAGCGATTACCATCTGCCCCGCGCTTTGGCCCTTTGTGAGGATGCAGGCGTAAACGCCGGCGGCATCGGCAGCCCCTGCAAGCCTGAATATTGGTTTAAAAATCACGGCCGCGAAGCCCTGGCCTGGGTCAAATACTGGGGCGAAAAATATCTGGGCCTGTCCGTGCCCAACATCAATCAATGGCTTTTGACCGTTAAATCCTGGTTCAAGCCCTGAAGGAGCATTTATGGAAACCGAACGTCTTTATGCCCGGCTCCAGACCTGCGGGATCCCCATAACCTTGGAATCTTGCAGCCTGATCTGCCGCTATCATGCGCTTTTGATCCATTGGAATAATCAGATGGATCTAACCAACGTGACCGATGCCCAGGAGGCTCTCAACCGCCATTATGCAGACTCGTTGCTGCCCCTGACCCGTGGAGAGCTCTTTCCCCAGGGCGCGTCGCTTATTGACGTGGGTACAGGCGCTGGCTTTCCAGGCCTGCCCCTGGCCATGGCGCGGCCCGATCTAAACGTGACCTTGCTGGATGCCCAGCAAAAGCGCGTCTCTTTTCTGCAAGCAGTGATTGACGAGCTGCATCTTTCCAACGTTCGCGCCATCCACGCCCGGGCAGAGGACGGGGCCCGCCTGCCCCACCTGCGTGAAAGCTTCGACCTGGCTGTGGCCCGCGCTGTGGCTTGCGCGCCAGTTTTGCTAGAATACCTTTTGCCCTTTGTCAAAATTGGCGGCCGGGCGCTGATGTGGAAAGGGCCCAGCGTGCGGGATGAACTAGCCCAAGCCAACGCTGCTGCCCAAAAGCTGGGAGGGCAGCTGGAGGAGCCCCTGCCCATGGCTTTGCCAAATTTAGAATGGAATCATCTGCTCCTCCCCTGCCGAAAGGCGGAAAAAACTCTTCGACAGTATCCCCGCAAAGCCGGCATACCTACCAAAAAACCGCTAGGCTAAAGGGCCTGTTTCCCCCTAAGATCCCCTAAAACTCCAAATATCTCCTGCCAGCTGGCGAATCGTGACAAACGAATCCTCGAAGCTACTGGCAGGATTTTTTTATTTCTAAAAGAATTTATTTTTCAAGAGCGGCCGGTACCGATCATTCCAGGGGGAGGGAATGTCGGGGCCGGACCGCTCCCTATATTGCAAAAGGGGCGATCGCCTGATGACTCTGCCTGCCCACAAGGATCACATTACCAGCCGTCAGGTATGCTGGCTGCCCATGGATAAAATCCTGCCCAGGCCCGAGGGAACCTTCGCAGATGCGCGGCCAGCCTTATTCCTTTCAGAGTTGACCGCATCCATCCTTCAATACGGCTTGTTGCAGCCCATCACCGTCCGTGAAGGAACAGAGGGGCGCTACGAGATCCTTTCCGGCAATCGGCGCTATCTGGCCTGCCGAATGGCGGGCTTTTCTCACATTGATGCTGTGGTTCTGCCTGCCGCTGCTCAGGGCAGCAGCCTATGCCGCCTTCTAGAAGATCTGATGTGCCAGCAGCTTCATTTTTTCGAGGAAGCCAGGGCCTTTGAAACGCTGATCACCGCCTATGGCCTTACGCAGGAGGAGTTGGCACGGCAGCTAAACCGGTCGCCCTCTGCCATTGCTAATAAGCTTCGGCTTCTTAAGCTGGAGCCTGTTTTGCGAGCATTCATTTTGGAAGAAGGTCTCACCGAGCGCCATGCCCGGGCGCTCCTTCGCCTGCCTAATGCCCAGGGCCGCCTGCGCATCGCCCGCAAAGCTGCGGCCCAAAACCTTTCTGTGCGCGATACAGAATTATTGGTTGACAGCGCCTTGGCCCGGCTGCCGGTTCCTCCGCCCCCAGATCGCAAAGTCATTGCCCTGGTGCGGGATCACCGCCTGTATTTAAATGCGCTGCAAGGCATCGTCAGCCAAATGCAGGAAGCTGGACTGGATGCCTGCTGGGATCTTAAGTCCCACGGAAACCGCCTAAAGGTCACCATTGATCTGCCCATCCGAAAAGGAAAATTTGGATAATCTTGCCTTTGGCTGGGGTGTGATGTATACTGATATTAGCAAACCCCAGCCAAAGGAGGTCTAATTGATGCAGAAATTGACATCGCACGTTATGGAAGCCCTGTCCCAGCGCGGCTTTATCGTTCATCATGCAGAAACGGCCAGCCAGGCCAAGGCCCTTCTCCTTTCCCTGGTGCCTCAGGGCGCCAGCGTAGGCATTGGCGGCTCCATGACCCTTAAGGAGATGGATATTGAATCTGCCCTTGCCGCTCAGGGCCACGAAGTCTTTTGGCATTGGACCGCTCCGGCGGATCAACGGGCTCAGGTCACCGTCAGCGCCCAGCACGCCGATGTTTACTTGGCCTCTTCCAACGCAGTAACCAAGCAGGGCCAAATCGTCAATATTGACGGCAATGGCAACCGAGTGGCAGGTATGTTTTATGGGCCGCAGAAGGTTATCCTGGTTATTGGCGAGCAAAAGCTGGTGGACGGCGGCTTGAACACGGCCATCGCACGGATCAAGCGCCACGCCTGCCCGCCCAACGCTAAGCGCTTGGGGCTGGACACCCCCTGCGCCCATACTGGCGTCTGCAATGAAAACCAATGCGGCGATGGCTGTATGTGCCGCGTCACCACCGTGCTGGACCGACCTACCCGAGGCCGTGAAATTACCGTCATCCTTGTTGAGGAAGCTATCGGCTACTAACATAAAACACCTTCTGAAAAGCCAAACTGCCTTTCAGGAGGTGTTTTAATGGAATCCAACAAACCGGCTAAGCCTGTTTCCTCTCTGCTGAAGCCGCCCCCCAGGGCCAGAGCTATGGAGCGCAAAAGCGTGAAGCATTGATGGTTTCACTTTGCCTGAAGGGGGGTATATTTTCTCCGAAGGAGTTGATGCCCATGGCTTGCAATGTAACAGTAAAAAATGGTTCTTTGGAACAGTCTGAAATTCAGGCTTACCTGGATCGGGCCAAGGAAAAATTTGGCCGGGAGCCCTTTGGTATGGAGATCCTGGTGGATGGCGATTTTGTAGAATTGTCCTATGACTTTGGTTCTCAGCCCTTCCACCGCATCCGCCGGATTACCGGTTACCTGGTAGGTACTCTAGATCGCTTTAACAACGCCAAGCGGCGTGAAGAAAGCGACCGGGTTAAGCACGGTATGCAACACCCCGCCTAATACAAGCTGCAAATGCAAGCCCACCGGCTATTTAGCCGGTGGGCTTGCATTTGCAGGGAGGATCAAGGATCTGCCCTGTTTCACATAAGCTGATTCCTTATTAGTCTACCGTGGCACGGTTTGCCTCAAAGCATTTATCCAAATGGATTTTGTGAGCCACGGTAATAATGGTGTTGCGCAGCATGGTCTTTTCATCGGTGTTATCCACGCCGATCTCATCCAGTGTTTCCTTGAGCCCAAAGACAAAATACAGAATATTAATAAACTCTCTGGCAAAATACTCATAAGCTCGTTGCGCAGTATAGGTCTTTTTTTGCAGCTTAATCAGCAGCTGAATATCCTCCAGCGAAAGCACTGTTTTTGCCACCGCAATGAAAATCAGATAAGCAATCTGTTCGCGGCTGTATTGTTTTTTTACCGGATTGTCGATCAAATCTTTTTTAACGTAGTTTGCTACCATGGAACCCGTAATCGAAATGCTTGACAGCGGGCTTAGGCAATCGCTGATATATCGCACCGTTTGCTCCAGATAGAGCCCTACATCCGGTATGGATTGATAATCCGGCAGGTTAAACGTCTGGATTGACGCTGATATTTTCTCATTGATCCCTTGGTTCACAAAATCTTCCTCCCATTCTCCTTCCTTATTTTAGCATAATGCTATTCAATGTTCAAGATACTTTTTTATAGGTTTTTCAAAACCTCTTGACAACGCACTAAAAACAGCTTATGATATGAAACTAGAAGATTTCTGGATCTTCGTTATGTATATAAAAGGAGTTAGACCCATGCTGCAATCAGTTAAAATTGTTGCGGATTCCTCGTCCGACGTTCTTGCCCTGGATACGATTGATTACGCCAGCGCACCCCTTAAAATCATCACCTCCGCCCGAGAATATGTGGACGATGAACACCTCGATGTGGATGCCATGGTCAACGACCTCTTAAGCAATACTGAAAAAACCAGCACTGCCTGCCCTAGTGAAGGCGATTGGCTCCAGGCCTTTGGCGATGCGGAGCACGTTTTTTGCGTAACCATCACCAGCGGCCTGTCCGGCGCCTATAACTCCGCCTGCTTGGCCAAACGGGATTATGAGGAGAGCCACCCCGGCCGCAAGGTTTGCGTTATCGACTCTCTTTCCACCGGCCCTGAGATGAAGCTCATCATTGAAAAGCTACAAGAATTGCTTGCGTCAAATATGGACTTTGAAGCGATCTGCAAGGCAATTGGCGAATATCAGAAACACACGGGCCTTCTCTTTATGCTGGAGTCCCTGAAAAACCTAGCCAATAACGGCCGCGTGAGCCGCATCGTGGCCAGCGCCGCAGGCATCCTGAATATCCGGGTCATCGGCAAGGCCAGCGACCGGGGCGATCTGGAGCAGCTGGCAAAGAGCCGCGGCGAAAAAAAGGCCCTGCCCACCCTGACCCAATTGATGCAAAAGCTGGGCTACGCAGGCGGCAAGGTTCGCATCAGCCACTGCTCTAACGAGAGCGTAGCGCTGAAGCTTAAGGCGTTGATCCAGCAAGAATTTTCCAAGGCCCAGGTAGAAATTTATAAGGCTCGGGGCTTGTGCAGCTTCTATGCTGAAAAAGGCGGCCTGCTGATAGGCTTTGAAAAGAAGTTCGTTTGATTCTAAAAACATCTTCCCCGCAGAAGCATCTGCGGGGATTTTTGTACGTCAAAATAGCCTTGGTATCTTTATGATGCTCTTAACAGAGAATTGATGGGCTATGTAACCGAAGGGCACAAAAGCCTTCCGGTATTACTTTTATCCGCTTTTCGTGGGTTGTGCCAGAGCATCGGTTGCAGGGATGCTTGCGCCATTCCTTAATCATCTTCTGCAATCAGTAATCAATACGTGCTCTCACCTTTGTTTTCATCACTTATGCCAAGTAATTTGATATTATAGTATGCGATTGCGGCTTTTTCTGCCAATTTGCAAGATTGGCAAAACAAAAGACAGCATAGCCTTTCAACCATGCTGTCATTTTGTTCGTTTTTCCCGTTTCTCTGTAAATACATCCAGCTTTACGCAAAAGCTATTTCAAGCTTCTTTTACTTGGCCAGCTTGTTGGTGTTCATGCTCTTGCGGTACACCACAAACCGACAGAACAGGTATTCTGTTACCAGATTCACGATCATGGTAAAGGCCAACACCACAAAATCATTCCAACCTAAGGCGCGGGTAAAATAGTCTCCCCACCACAAAGACAGGGGCGTGAACACCACATAGTAACCCGCCACCTTCAGCATAGCAGCCGGCACATTGGTGGCAGACTTAAAGGTGTAGCGGCGGTTTACCGTAAAATTATACAACACCGACAAAATCAGAGAGGGCAGATAGCACATCATGTAATGCGGATCCTCTGTGCCAGCCTGATTATCCAAATTCACCGCCGTGCCGGTTACAATAGCATAGATGATGGCAAAACTTACAACTTGGATAATGCCGGCCCCAGCGGAAAACATGACGAATTTCAGCACCTGCCAAACATTTTGTTTGGTAGTCATTTTGGTCTCGCTCATGGTTCCTCCTCCTTTCTTCAAGGGTTATAGGATCAAGCCCAGATGCTCCTGAGCGAACCTCTCAAAGTTCAGATGTAGAATCTGCTCCTGCTCCTTTTCCGTCAGGGGTAATTTGCGGAAACGCTCCAGCTCCTCATCCGGCTTCCACATGGGATAATCGGTGCCGAAAAAGACCCTGTCCGCCCCATAGCGGTGGATAACCTTCACAGCCACCTCCGGGTCCATCGCATACAGACTGGAGGAACAATCCACCCACACATTGCCGCGGCCTGCCAGCAATTTCCAAGCCTGATCCCAAACCGACCAGCCGCCCAAATGGGCGCAAATTGCTTTCAGCGCCGGAACCCTATCCAGCACTCGGGCCATGCGTTCCGGCTCACTGTAGGGGTAACGGGTATCCCCCGTATGCACCAGCAGGGGGATCTTTCTTTCCGCCATGGCCTCAAACAAGCGAATAGCTGACGGATCATCCAGCCCGAAATGCTGAAAATCAGGATGAAGCTTCACGCCCTTTAAGCCCA
>JAFUPO010000243.1 GCA_017481185.1 Clostridia bacterium
GCCAGGCAGTTGGTGGTGCAGGAAGCGGCGGAGATGATGGTGTCTTCCTTGGTCAGGATGTTCTCGTTAACGGAGAACACAACGGTGGGCAGATCGTTGCCAGCGGGAGCGGAGATAACGACCTTCTTGGCGCCGGCGTTGATGTGAGCCTGGCTCTTTTCCTTGGAGCAGTAGAAGCCGGTGCACTCCAGAACGACGTCAACATCCAGCTGACCCCAGGGGCAGTTGGCGGCATCCTTCTCAGCGTAGATCTTGATCTCCTTGCCGTCCACGATGATGGAGTTCTCAGTGGCGGTCACAGTGTGCTTTTCTTCACCGATCTTGCCGCAGTAGGGGCCCTGAGCGGTGTCATACTTGAGCAGGTGAGCCAGCATGGCGGGGCTGGTCAGGTCGTTGATGGCGACGATCTCGTAGCCCTCAGCACCGAACATCTGACGGAAAGCAAGACGGCCGATACGGCCGAAACCATTGATAGCAACTTTAACGGACATTGGAATTACCTCCTTGAAATCATTTTGTCCCAACAATTATTGTACCTAATTTTTGTGCATTTGACAAGGGGTGGGAGGGATGTTTTATGAGAAATTTGTGAATTTTTTCGCAAGATGGGTGGCGAGAACTGAAGTTGATGAGAATAATGGGAACAGGGGAGTGAACAATCCCTCAGTCATCTCGGGATTAATCCCTTCGGTGACAGCTCCCTTTACACAAGGGAGCCTTTTTAAATGCCAATCAGTCCTCCCCAAATGGTTTTCTTTGAAGGAGAACGCGAGAGGGAACTTTCTTTTGCAAAAGAAAGTTCCCTCTCGCTATATTCTACATTCCTTACTTCAGCGCGTCGGGGTTGAGGCCCTGGAGGTACTCGGGCACGAAGATGCCGTCCTTGCGGATGAGCTCGTCGTCGAAATACATTTCGCCGCCGCCGTACTCAGGGGTCTGGATGCAGACCAAATCCCAGTGGATGGCGGATTTGTTGCCGTTGTAGCAGTCGTCGTAGCAGGATCCGGGGGTGAAATGGAAGGAACCGGCGATCTTTTCATCAAAGAGGGTATCCTTAATGGCAGAGGTGATGTAGGGGTTTACGCCGATGGCGAATTCGCCCACATACCGAGCGCCAGCATCGGTGTCAAAGATGGCGTTGAGGCGGGCGGTATCAGAGCCGATGGCTTCCACAATTTGGCCGTTCTTAAAGACCAGGCGGATATTTTCGTAGGTTACGCCGTTGTAGAGGCTGGGGGTGTTGTACTGAATCACACCGTTGACGGAATCCTTCACCGGGGCGGAATAAACCTCGCCGTCGGGGATGTTCAATTTGCCATCGCACTTGATAGCGGGCATCCCCTTAATGGAAAAGGTTAAATCGGTGCCGTTGCCCAAGATATGCACCTTATCGGTGCGCTCCATGCGCGCCACCAGGGCGTCCATGGCCCGGCTCATTTTGCCGTAATCCAGATTGCAAACGTTGAAATAGTGATCCTCAAAGGCATCGGTGGACATACCGGCCTGCTGGGCCATGGAGGGGGAGGGGTAGCGGAGCACCACCCATTTGGTGTCGGGTACGCGAATCTTGCCATGAACCTGCTGGCTGTAATGCTTCATGTACAGGCCCATTTTTTCAGAGGGCACATCGGAGCTTTCAAAGGAATTTTCACCAGCCCGCAGGCCGATGTAGGCCTGGCAGTCACGCATACGCAAAGCGTCATACTTAGCCATTAGCTCCAGCTGCTCCTGGGTGCAGCCCATAAGCATAGCCCGCTCCACCAGAGGATCCTTCAGGTTCACAAAGGGAATACCGCCGGCGGCGTAAACTTCGTTGACCAGCTGGGCTACAAATTCTTTCTGGACGCCGGTGTTTTCGATGAGCACCCGCTCGCCGGGTTTGAGGTCGCAGCAATAGTTGACCAGGTTGTGGGCGAGGGTAACCATGCGGGGATCTTTCATGAGAGTGCCTCCTTACGCTTTGGTAAAAATAGTTTTTGAAGGCCGCGAGCGGCGGGCTTTTCAAGGCCGTAAGTAATCAGCGCCGCCCATAGGATGGCCAGGATAAAGCAGAGCCAGGTATAATGGAGCTGCCAGGGCATTTCACCGGCCATCTGGGGCATGGTGTCTTCATAGGGAGGGATACGCCACACCTTCAATTGCACCGAGAGCACTTGATGCCAGAGATAGTAGTTCATGGAGATGGTCGCCAGAAAGCGCACAAGGCGGTTGCCCAGCAGCTTGTGAAGCCCCCCATAGGACAGCGCCAAACCCAAGGCGACCATCAGCAGGGACACGGCCAGGGGAAAGCGGCGGATCATCTGCCAGCGCTGAATTTGGGCAAAGCCCACGGTGCCTGCCTGGCGGTACATGATCTGCGTTGCAAGAAAAACGCCCGCCAGAGCCAACAGCAGCATTAGGAGCTGGCCAGGCTGTTTGAGCCGGTTTCGCAGGCGCACATAGGCCGTGGCGCCCAACATCCCCAGAGCGAACACATCCAAAAAGCTGATGAGCTGGTTCACCAGCATATCATAGCTGGCAAAGGTCTGCGCACAGTAGAGCCGGTAAAGGAAGGCCGCCTCCATCATGCACAGGGGAGTTAGCACGGGGCGCTTTACCATGGCCCGGGCCAGAAAAGGAAAGATGAGATAGAACTGCATCTCCACGCAGAGAGTCCAGGCGGCCATGTTCAGGGGCGTGTGCAAATAAGTATTGGGGTTGAATAAAAAGGTAAACGTTAGATGGCTCAGAATATCCTGCCACATAGCGGCGGCGGAAAAGTATTTCCCCTGGGGAAGGGCAATGCAAAACAGCATCACTGCCACCATGAACAGATAGGAGGGCAGCACCCGCAAAAGCCGTCTCTGATAAAAAGGAAGGATGCGGGGCAGGGGCTGTCGGCTTATTCTGCACTGAGCGTAGGGCAGAAAAAGCACAAAGCCGCTTAGGAGGATCATGCCGTCTACCAATAGATAGCCGGTACGCACATAAGGCTCAAAGTTCAGATGAATGGGGCCCAACGAAAGTTGAGGCCCCAGCCAGCTTTGCTGCCAAATATGATACCAGCTAACCATGAAGACCAGCACCACCCGCAAGCCATCCAGGGCGGGTATGTGCAGCCGTTTTGTCATTGCTGAGCCTCCAGGCGGGTCATTTTGTAGGTCACCGTGCGGCCGCCCCGGGTATCCCGCAGGGTCAGGCTCTTTTCATCGATCCTAGAAACCCGGTGGGTAGACGAAAGATTATCCGGGTCTGTGCCGGTAAGCATAGAATAGGTGCCTGATACGGTGAAGTAAAGCTCCTCGCCCCCCAGGTTGCAGGTGCCATTATCGCGGAATTCCATTTCAACCCCCGTGCCGGAGATCCATTTGCCCAAAATGAGATAGCAGTTGCGCTTGAGCTTTTTGCTGCTCACATCCTTATAATCGGGGATATTGCGGTAGTAGGCCAAGGCCTCATAGCGCTTACCCTCCTCATAGAGTTGGTTAGCATAGGCGTAGTTGGCCTTTTCATACATCTCGGGCATATCTTCGTATTTCTTGGGAGGATCCTGCATATCGAAGGCTGCCAGGGCCTCAATGACCGTTTTATAATCCTTTTCCTCCATGGCGTTGGAGGCGGCTTCATAAACGGCAGCATAGTAGGCATCGTAGCAGGCTTCCGCCTGCTGAGGCGCATCCTCATAAGCCCCCACCTGCTCAAAGAGGCGGCCCGCCTGAGCCATATCCTCGCCCTTGTCGCGGGCTTCCACCGCGATAGCATACAGGCAAGCCTGACGCTGTACGGCGGCATCCTCATAGTCGCCTAGGGCAGCAAAAAGCTCCGCGGCCTGGGCATAGCTGCCCTCTTCCTTCACAGCCATGGCGGCGGCATAGCGGACAGCGCCCGCTTGGGCCTTAGCATCCTGGTAATTTCCCAGGGAATCCAGCAGCGAAAGGGCGTCTTGGGTCTGGCCTTCGGTGAGGTAGCTCATAGCCAGCTGATAGTTGGCCTCCTGAAGAAGCTTTTGAGAATCTTCATAGCCATCCAGCCTTTCTAGATAGCCGGCCGCCGTCAGATAAGACTTAGCGGTCATGGCCTCCTGGGCCAGGGCGTACAGGGCCTCCTGGGCCTTGCGGGAGCTGTCGGAATAGGGGGTCAGAGCAGCGAAGGCCTCATAGGCTTCCTGATAATCCTTGGCAGCGAGCAGCTTGGCGGCCTTGCGATAGTTGACTTCCTTGATCTGCTCGGCAGTGTCCCGATAGTCTTCAGGAAGCTTTCCAAGATAGGAGAGGGCTTCATCGTATTGACCCTTTTGAATGGCAGCCAAGGCGGGCTGATAGAGGCACTCCTTGGCCTGAGCGGAGGCGTCCAGGTGGGAGGGGATGGTGATCAAAAGCTCATAGGCCCGGCTGTATTCCTTGTTAGCCATGGCAGCGATGGCGATTTGATAAACGCACTCAAAGCCCAAGGTTTGGGAATCCTCATAATCCGCGATTTGCTGGAACATCTGGGCGGCCTTGCTGTATTCCTTTTTGTTCATGAGAGCCTTGGCCTGCTCATACCAGCACTGACCGGCCTTGAGGGAAGCATCCAGATAATCACCGGCAGCCAGATAATGTTCGCCCGCTTCCTCATACTTTTCCTGAGCGGTTAGGGTTTCGCCCAGCTGATAATGCACCGTTTGCAGCCGGGTAGCCGTATCCAGATAGTCAGGAATTTGATTGAGCAGGGTCAGCGCCTCCTGCCACTGCTCGTTTTCCATGGCGGCGACTGCCGGGCGGTAAAGGCACTCAATGGCCATCTTTGGGGCCTCGGAATAGTCGCCCAGGGCCAGAAAAGCCTCACGGGCTGCGCTATAGTCCTTGGTATCCAGCAGGGTCAGGGCGTAGCTGTAGTGACATTCTGAGATTTTCAGGCGCGCGTCCGAATAGCCGGAGACCTGCTCAAAGAGGCTGGCAGCTGCTAAATAATCCTTGGCAGCCAGCCGCTTGTGGGCCCGCTCATAGCAAGCTCGCTGGGCCATTTCGGCGCTGTTTTGATAGTCGCCCAGGGCTTCAAACCCTTTCTGGGCAGCCAGGAGGGCCTCCTCCGTGCCCTGCTCCAATTGCTCCAGGGCCTTGCCGTAATCGCAGCGAAGGATCAGCGCCTGAGCATCCCGGTAGTCGCCCATTTCCACAAAGGCAGCCCGAGCTTCATCATACAGGCCGAAAGAAAGCTGTTGGTTGGCGCGAACATAGCGGTAATAGGGGAGCCCATGGAAAATGATGCCGTAGGCTGCGGCGCCCAGGCAAACCACCGTAACGATGCTGGCGACCACGCGGCGCTTGCGGCGGCGCTTTTTGATCAGCGCTTCCTCACGACGGCGCTCCTTTTCAGAAGCTTCCTCCCGGGCCTTTTTGGCCTTGGCTGCCAGCTCGTTTTCTCTTTGGAGAATCATTTCGTCAATGGCAGCTTGATTAAAGGTCTCAAAGACCTGGGTTTTTTCTCGTCCGCAGCGGCGACATTCATCCTCTGAGGCAGCATTGGCCCGGCCACAGACGCAGACCCACACCGCTCCCTGATCCTGGGGGTAGCCCACCGCATCCGGCCCGGCTACATAGCGCAGCATTTCCAAGCGGCGGTTATTGGGCAGCAGATTGGGCTGGTAATCGGTTAACGGCGCATTGCCCCGGCGCCAGATGGTGGCATCGTCAAACCAGACCTTTTCAATGATCAGCTCCATATCGCAGAAGGGGATTTCCAAGGTCACGGGCACGCCGATCTCAAAGGTCCCCTGAGGCTGGCCATCCAGCCCCTGGATGCGCTCCACATGGCGGCTGACTGTTTCACCGGTTTCATCCAGGCAGACCAAAGTTACCTGCACGCTGGTGACAGGCTTAGCTGATAAGTTGTAAAGCAGAAACGCGCAGCCGGGGAAATCCGGGGTGGGCAATTGAAATTGCCATAATTCCACCGGACAGGTGAGATCGATCTTCATAGGCAATCCTCCCGTCTGGCCGGGATGCAGGCGAGTGCTTTACCAGCAGTACACCATGATCTCGGACAGGGTATTGAGAGTAAAGTTCATATGCAGGGTGACATGGCGGCCATCGCCCAGGTCAATGGCGTAGCGCAGGGTTGCGGAGGCATTGTCGCCATACTCCGCGGTGCCATAGGGCGCGGTAACGCCGTCGCCGTAAAGGATTTCTTTGACGCCGTCAAAGGCTCCCTCGCTGTGGCGGAAACGCATAATCACGCTGGAGAGGCTTTCATCAATCCGCACGCCCCGGGGCCCTTCCAGGTTGGGGCCGTCAATGGTAAGAAAATCCAGGTGGCTAAAGGTCTTATCACTGTTATAAGCAAAGGTGAGAATGGCATTGGGGAAGGAAACTGTGCGCAGATAATTGGCGCCATCCTCCATCCACACATCATCTACCACCTCGCCCCAAAGGGAGATAGCCTCCTCGGGGGTGACAGAGAGAAAATCAATGCCGGAAAAGGTCAAGTCATCCCGGTCAAAGGCTTCCAGATCCGTGCCCAAGGCGCTGGTGGGATACATATGGTAGGAGTTCATTTGCTGCACCTGCTTAACAGCCGCTAGGTTGCTCTGCACCTGCTCCTGGGAGATCATGCTGTTCAGGCCATAGGCCTTGACGCTGACAACGGTGTTTTCCTGGAGGGTATAGACCAGGCCACAGTCTGTATAGCCGTCGTTTTCTCCGGAGGCAGGCTGCTCATGAACCGCATACTGAACCACGCCTACCTGCTGGCCTGTGCGCTGCACCCAAGCCCAGGCGGCGCTGGAGGGCAGGGTATCAATACAGTAAAGAACGGCAAAATCCTCATCGCCCACCAGGTCAGGGTTTTCGTTGTAATAGGCTGCCAGCAGATCGTTTAATGAGGCAGAGAGCGAGGCGGTACGGGGCGCAGCCTGCTCTAGGTCGGAAACCACCAGGGCGTTGAGAGACGCCCCCTCCTGGGTGGGTTTATCAAAGTAGAGGGTGCCAAAGTTGTAAATATAGGCGTAGCCATCCTCGGTCAGCGCCTCCTCGCCAATGGGAGCGTTGAGAGGCTCTTGAGATTTGGCCAGATCCAGATAGCTGTTGACCCACCGCATCAGTTCGTCATATTCAAGAATGGAAGCATCAGAGCCTTCAGCCATAGACAGGCTGGCAAAGGATAGGGTGATGATCAGGCACATCAGGCCCAGAAGGATCTTTTTCATGTGCTTGCTCCTTTGAAATTGATAGATGTAACCGATTCTATTTTACTCCAAATTGTTACGTTTGTATAGAGGAAAACCATGACGAAAGATGTAAAAATGTCAAAATGCACACAAAAAAGACCCCTTTTCGTAAAAGAAAAGGGGCTTGTGCTTAATTTGTTGCTCGTTCGGTGACGCCAATCCAATAGCGGGGCTGCTGGGCTTTGTAGGTATCGGTGCTGATCAATTCCCTTTCGACCTCCACGCCATCCACCACTTTGGAGCGGTAGGTTTCCACCACGTAGCCTTCCTTGCCGTTGGACTTTTTCTTGGTCTGGTCGGTATAGACGACATATTCGCCGGTCTTATCCTTATCGTAGATGATTTCATCCGTGGGCTTAAGAACCTCTACTGTGGTGCTTTCAAGATCATAGAAGGTATTTTCGCCCAAGGTTTCGCCATAGATACGTACCCGGCAGATATAGCGATTTTTACGGTTGGGGTCATCCTCCACGGCAGCGGTGATGTAGATGGGGTATTCGGAGTTGTTGCGGAAGATAAAGTCGATCTTTTTGCCCTCGTAGTTCACCGTAGCGTCCTGGCCGTAGATGTTATAGCTCACTTCTATGGAGTGAGTCTCCCGAAGAACGATTTCCATGCCAGAGCGCAGAGTAGCC
>JAFUPO010000244.1 GCA_017481185.1 Clostridia bacterium
CGGCTGGCCATGCGATCGGGGTGGAAGGGCTCCAGCTCATCAGCTTTTCACCGATACCGGAAAACTTAATGGGCTTGCCGGTCACCGCGCGCACAGACAGGGCCGCGCCGCCGCGGGTATCGCCGTCCAGCTTGGTGAGGATCACGCCGTCCACGCTCAATTGATCGTTGAAGGACTTGGCCACATTCACCGCGTCCTGACCGGTCATGGCGTCCACCACCAGTAGAATCTCCTGGGGCTTCACCTCGGCCTTAATGCGTGAAAGCTCCTGCATCAGCGCCTCATCCACATGGAGGCGGCCGGCGGTATCAATGATCAGCACATCCCGGCCATAATACCGGGCCTGCTCAATCGCTTCCTTGGCGGTTTTCACCGGGTCCTGCTGACCCTTTTCATAAACCGGGCACTTGACCTTTTCGCCCACCACCTGCAATTGCTTGATGGCCGCGGGGCGGTAGATGTCGCAGGCAGCCAGCATGGGCTTTTTGCCCTGCTTTTGCAGCCACAGGGCCAGCTTGGCGGCCATGGTGGTTTTACCAGCGCCCTGCAAACCGCATAGCATATAAATGGTCGGCACGCTGGGGGACCAGGTCAGCCGGGCGTTGGCGCCGCCCATCAGCTGGGTCATTTCTTCATTAACGATTTTAATGACCTGCTGGCCAGGGGTGAGGGATTCAAGAATCTCCTGGCCCACGCACCGCTGCGTGACCTTTTTGCAGAAGTCCTTGGCTACGGCGTAGTTAACGTCAGCCTCCAGGAGGGCCATACGCACCTCGCGCATGGATTCCTTCACCATCTGCTCGTTGAGCTTGCCGCGGCCAGTAAGTTTCTTTAACGCTCCTTGGAGCTTTTCAGACAAGCCTTCAAAGGCCATTTTCTTCCTCCTCATCTGCTGCCATCAGGGCAGTGATGCACTGCTCGGCCTGCCGAGCCTTATCTCCGGGGATCTGCTGGATCAGGGCCAGCGCCCTTTCCAGGCCTTGCTGGGTTCTTTCAAACCGCTCCATCACATGAAGCTTGCTCTCCAGCTCTGTCAGCTGCTCCTGCCCCCGGTGGAGTGCGTCATGCACACCCTGGCGGCTGATGCCCGTTTGGGCTGCGATCTCTGACAGGGATAGATCCTCTTCGCAGGAAAGGCGAATGGCTTCCCGCTGCTTCTCAGTCAGCAATGGGCCATAGAAGGCCAGCAGCGTTCCGGTATATACCTTCTGATCCAAACTGCCTGCCATCTCTGCCCTCCGTACTGTCAAGCCATGCACCTTGACACCTGTACTATTATACCTGATTTCGCTAGGTTGTCAAGGTTTTTTTCTTGACAGCTGGTTATTTTGTTTTTTTCTTGTTTAGGTATTGCATTTTCTCCCATTTCGTGCATAATATAGTGCAATGGTTCAAAAATAACCCGGCGGGCAAATTTTGTCCCACTTGGTCAAATTTAAGAAGGAGGCACTCATATGGCGCGTGTGTTCAATTTCTCTCCCGGTCCCAGCATGTTGGCCCAGCCTGTGCTTGAAAAAGCTCAGAAAGAATTGGTGGAATTCGGCTCTGCCGGTATGTCCGTGATGGAGATGAGCCACCGTTCTAAGATGTACCTCGAAATCTACGATCAGGCCGTAGCCCTTTTAAAAGACCTAATGGCTGTGCCTGATACCCACGAGGTCCTTTTCCTCCATGGCGGCGCGACATTGCAGTTTTCCGCTGTGCCCCTAAACCTGATGGTAAAGGGTAAGGCGGATTACCTGGATACCGGCAACTTTGCCCACCTGGCCGCTGAGGAGGCCAAGCGCTACGGCGCGGTAAACATTGCAGCCTCCAGCCGTGAGGATGTTTATACCTATATCCCAGACCTGACCAAAGCTAATTTTGACCCTGAGGCTGACTACGTTCACATCACCACCAACAACACCATTTACGGCACTCGCTATGTGGAGTTGCCCAACGTGGCTCCGCCCCTGGTGGCTGACGCTTCCTCCAACATTCTTTCTGAGGTCATGGATGTGTCCAAATTCGGCGTGATCTATGCCGGTGCTCAGAAGAATATCGGCCCTAGCGGCCTGTGCGTGCTCATCGTTCGCAAGGATCTGATCGGCAAGGCGAACCCTCTGTGCCCCAAGCTAATGAACTGGGAAGTGCAGCAAAAGGCTGCCAGTATGTACAACACGCCTAACACCTATGGCATTTATATGGCCATGCTGGGCTTTGAATGGCTCAAGGGCCTGGGCGGCGTTGAAGCTATTGGAAAAATCAATATTGAAAAGGCTGCTCTCCTCTATGATTTCCTGGATGATTCAAAGCTCTTTAAGCCCACCGCTCAGAAGGCTTACCGCAGCCGCATGAACGTAACCTTCGTCACCGGCGATGCCGACAAGGATGCCTTGTTTGTTAAGGAAGCCGCCGCCAACGGCCTGGTGAACCTGAAGGGCCACCGCTCTGTCGGCGGTATGCGAGCCAGCATCTACAACGCCATGCCCGTGGAAGGCGTACAGAAGCTTGTTGCCTTCATGAAGGACTTCGAGGTTAGAAACGTGTAAGTTTACCGGGAGGGGGGGATTGCTTTTGCAAAAGAAATCCCCCTCCCGGACCCACCCCAAAGAAAACCATTGGGAGGTCTGATTAATGTATAAGATCAAGGCGTTAAATAAAATCAGCGATATTATTCATACGCAGCTGTCTGCCGATCCTTATATGGTTACCGCTGAAGAGCCGGTGCCGGACGCTATTTTGGTTCGCAGCGCCAATATGCACGAGATGGAGCTGCCTGCAAGCCTGCTGGGCATCGCCCGGGCAGGGGCTGGGGTCAACAATATTCCCATTGCCGAGTGTTCAAAAAAGGGTATCGTTGTTTTCAATACCCCCGGCGCCAATGCCAATGCGGTTGCTGAATTGGTGATGGCTGGCCTGCTCATGGGCAGCCGCAACATTGCCGGCGGCATCCAATGGGCTGCGGGCTTGAAGGGGCAGGGTGCTGATGTGCCCAAGCTGGTTGAAAAGGGCAAATCCCAGTTCGTGGGCCCTGAGCTTCGGGGCAAGGTGCTGGGCGTTATCGGTCTTGGCGCCATCGGCGCCATCGTGGCCAACACCGCTAGCCGGGGCTTTGGCATGAACGTTATCGGTCACGACCCCTTCATTTCCGTTGACAGCGCCTGGAGCCTTTCCACCTCCGTGCACCGGGCTGCTTCCATGGATGAAGTTATCCAAAAGGCAGATTATTTAACCATCCATATCCCCCTCACTGACAAAACGCGCGGCATGATCAACAAGGAAATGATCGCCAAGATGAAGCCCGGCGCACATCTGCTTAACTTTAGCCGTGCTGAGTTGGTAAACAGCGCCGCCTGCCTGGAAGCGCTGGCCTCCGGTCACCTGGCCTCCTATGTGGTGGACTTCCCCACCGATGAAATGCTGGGCGTACCCAATGTGGTGTGCATCCCTCACCTGGGCGCTTCCACTCCCGAGAGTGAAGAAAACTGCGCCTCCATGGCGGCTGCCCAGCTGCGTGATTATCTGGAGTGGGGCTCCATCAAAAACAGCGTGAACCTCCCCGAGATTATTCTGGGGCCGCCCGAAGGCTGCCGCATCCTGCTCATTCATGAAAACGTGCCCAACATGGTCAGCGCCATTTCCGCCTGCATCTCCAAGGAGGGCATTAACATTGACAACATGATCAACAAATCCCGTAAGGAAATGGCCGTCACTGTGATGGAGCTTTCCGAGTGCCCGTTGGAAGCCGTTCTCGCCGAACTGGCCAACCTCCCCGGCATCATCAAGGTGCGGACCTGGAATTAAGGAAACACATAGTTTTTACGAGGGAGGGTATTTCTTTTAGAAAAAAGAAATGCCCTCCCTCGTGCTCCCTCCTAAAGAAAACCATTTGGAGCACTTGACTTTTAATCAAATTGTCTCTTCTAATTGAATACTAGGGTTTCTTCTGGTGAGAGCGCGAGAGAGGGTTCTTCTTTTCCTAAAGAAGAACCTGCCAAACGCACAAAAATAAGAATCAGAGAAGATGTAAAAACACAGGAGGTAATGGATATGAGTTTCGACTGCACAAAGATTGAAGGACACCATGAAACCTTTTAATCAATCGCAAATGCCCATGCCTTGAAACCCAAAGCACGGGCATTTTACCTTATTCCCATTCGATTTCTTCGGGTGGGAGCGCGAGGGAGGGTGCTTCTTTTTCTAAAGAAGCACCCTCCCTCGCATAATCAACCTCAATACACTTTCGTCTCCTTGGGCCGGTCCATCAGGATGCCGCCCATTTCAAAGTGACGCTGGTCGCCATGGTAGCCGCTGAGGATGTAGGCGTTCTCATGGCGCTTCAAGTGCAGCTTCATTTTCTGCCCGGGAAGGATCTCGTTAGCATAGTTGACGATCAAGGTATGCAGGCACTTTTCACGCATGAGGTCAATGCCCAGCATATCGCAAAGCCAGTCGGCATACTTGGTGTTGTTTACGTGCTGGTTCACATCCAGATCCGTATAGGCGGGCATCCGCTCCAGCAGCACCTCGCCGCCATCCACATCCTCCACAATGCCCGGCAGTCCCATGGGCACAGGCAAATCAGAGTTATCGGGCATCAGGCCCTTGATCAGATCTGGGGGCAGCATATGCCGGGTGGTAATATCCAACAACACCCAAAGGGTTGCTGCCGTGCCTAAAATATGCCCATAATCATCCTTAAAAATAAAATAACGGGGGAAGAACACCCGGCGGTTGTTCATGGGAAAGGTTTCAACGATCACTCGGTCGCCCACGCCAGGATATTTATCCATCTGCAGCTGGGTGCGGGTCAATACCCAAACGGCATTCTTTTCAATCAGTGTATAGCGGCCTACACCGATCAATTCAGCATGAATTCCAGCGATTTCCTGCATCGTGATCAGAATATCGCTGGGCCGCCAGTGGCCGGTAAAATCGCAGTTGCTGGCTTTGAGGATCATTTCCTCCTGATATGTTTTAACCATCAATAAGCCTCCTTGTCCAGAACGGCAAATAGCTCGTCAAAATAACCCAGCTGATGAAAGGTGCTTTCGTCCCTCACAAGCGCCTTTAGTTCAGCCAGCGAAACCCATTTGACTTGGATTACCTCTTCCTTTTGCAGCCGGAAGGCATCCATGGGTATGTCTTGTCGAATCACATAAATGTCCTTGATGCTGTTTCGTCCATGACAGCTGAAAGCCAGCCGGGTATTGGATACGTCAGGTGCAACGCCCAATTCTTCCTTCATTTCTCGAATCATCCCGGGCAGGCTTTCTTCACCGGCTGTGATGGAGCCGCCTGTGCAGCACCAAAGGCCAGGCGCCGATTCCTTCTCCAGGCTGCGCTGCTGTATCAACAAACGGCCCTGGCAGTCCATAATCCACATATCTGCCACCAGATGATATTCTCCTGGCTGGAGCCTTGCGCCTCGCTGAATGGTGCGCCCCGTCTTGATCCGATCATAGGTGTATACATCCCAAAGCTCCATAGGGTCACTCCTTTATCTTTCATAAAGAATGATAGCACGTTCATCCATTCGCGTCAAGAAAAGGGCAATGCAAAAAGCGCCCCCCAAACGGGGAGCGCTTTGCACTCTGAAATTCTTAGAACTTCAGGGGGTTGACCTTCACAGAGGGACCCATGGTGCTGGACAGGTACAGAGACTTCACATAAGTACCCTTGGCAGCAGCAGGCTTAGCCTTATTGATGGCATCCATCAGAGTGGTCAGGTTCTCCTGGAGCTTCTCAACACCAAAGGAGACCTTGCCGATGGGGCAGTGCACGAGAGCGGTCTTGTCCACGCGATACTCAACCTTACCAGCCTTGATATCCGCGATGGCCTTGGACACGTCCATGGTCACGGTACCAGACTTAGGGTTGGGCATCAGGCCCTTGGGGCCCAGGATACGACCGATGCGGCCAACAACGCCCATCATGTCAGGGGTAGCAACGCAGACATCGAAGCCAAACCAGTTTTCGTTCTGGATCTTGGCAACCAGGTCGGCATCGCCAACAAAATCGGCACCAGCGGCCTCAGCTTCCTTGGCCTTGTCGCCCTTGGCGAAGACCAGCACCCGGACCGTACGGCCGGTGCCGTGGGGCAGGACCACAGCGCCGCGGACCTGCTGGTCAGCGTGGCGGGGGTCAACGCCCAAGCGGACGGAGATCTCCACAGTCTCATCGAACTTGGCCTTGCTGGTCTTCAGCACCATGTCGATGGCTTCGTTGGGATCATAGGCTTTCAGGGATTCAATCAGCTTTTTGCTGTCGGTGTATTTCTTGCCGTGTTTCATTTCTTATTCCTCCCATGTGGTATTAGCGGCACTATGTCCTCCCACATTGATAGCAGCGATGCTGCTTATGGTTCGATGGGATTATTCTTCCACAGTGATGCCCATGGAACGGGCGGTACCGGCCACCATGGACATGGCGGCTTCGATGGAACCAGCGTTCAGGTCGGGCATCTTGGTGGTAGCGATCTCACGAACCTGTTCCTTCGTCAGCTTGCCAACCTTGTCACGGTTGGGCTTGGCAGAAGCACTCTCCAGACCCAGGGCCTTCTTGATCAGCACGGGAGCCGGAGGAGTCTTGTGATGAAGGTGAAGGTGCGGTCAGAGTAGACCGTGATGACGACAGGAATTACAAGGCCAGCCTGCTTAGCAGTGCGCTCGTTGAATTCCTTGCAGAAGCCGGGGATGTTCACGCCGTGCTGACCAAGGGCGGGGCCGATAGGCGGAGCGGGAGTAGC
>JAFUPO010000245.1 GCA_017481185.1 Clostridia bacterium
ACATACCGGGCGGGGATGCCGGCCATGCGGCACATCACCGTCATGGCAGAGGCAAAGTAGGTACAGTAGCCCTCCTTGCCTCGCAGGAGGAAGTAGCTCACAAAGTCCACATTGTCCGGCTCTTCCTCAGGGGTAAGGGTGTAGCGGTAGTAGCGGCTCAGATAATTCTGGATGGCCAGGGCCTTTTCATAGTGGGTGGCTTTGCCCTCAACCACCTTGTTCACCAGTTCAAACACCTGCTGCTCCATATGGCTGGGCAGCTGGGTGTATTCAGCGGCGATCTGGGCATAGTGATCGTCCTGGGTGAGGGCGCTGGCCTCGATCACCGTTTGCAAGCCGCCGTCGCCTGCCATCAAAAGGGGCGCGGTGATGATATACTCATCATCAATGGCCAAATCCCGGGTGATGAACAGCTCAGAGGCGTTGTTAAAGTAGGGCACCATATCCCCCGTGACCATCTGGAGCTTGCGCACCCTTTGGGGCACAAACAGGGTGGAGGCGGAGGTGTTGACCATCTTTACCCGCACGGTGGCCTGGTCAAAAAGGCCGCCGGTTTGGGCAAGGGCGCCCTGGGGCAGATTCATGTCAAAGAGCTGGGAGCGAAGGGAGCGCCACTGAAAATCATCATACAGATAGCGGTGGCCGCCGGTAGTGTTGAGCCACACCCGGCCCGTGTACTCATTAAAGAGGGTGCCCCGCAGATAAACCTTTTCGGGGGCAGCCACCTGCATCACCGGCTCATCGCTGGGCTCCGCAGCGCCGCCCAACTGGTTGGGGCCCTTGGGATAATAGCCCTGGGAGGCCAGGGAGAAGATGTTGCGGGGCTCGGTGAAAAAGAACCGGTCATAAATGGCCTGGCGCAGTTCATCGGCCAGATCCTTTAAGGGCTCATACACCAGGCCCTGGGAGGGGGTCAGCAAAAGGGCCAGGGCCACCAGCACCGCCGAGAGGGGGCAGCAGGGTTTTGAACTTCAGATCCTCATGATGGCTGCGGGCGTACAGGGCCACCAGGGCGATCAGCGCCGGGGCCGCATACCACAAAAGGGCCTGCTTGCCCGTGAGCCACAGAATCACCAGCACTGCCAGGCACAGGGTCATCGTGGGATAAATACCAGCAGCGCGGCTGCATAAGGGATAGGCCATCAGCGCAAAAAGGACGCTGAGGAGCAGGGTGATTTCCAGGGAGTACAGGGGCAGAGCCGCTGCCTGGCCTGAAAACTTTAAAAGGATGGCCCGGCCCGCCTCCAGCAATAAAGGCACTGCGCCGGAGCCCATCATAAGCCATTGGGCAAGCTGCCAGAGGATCACAGCCCCGGGCACAATAATGGCAGCCCACTTGTTCAGGCTGAGCGCCACGCATAAAAGGGTAACAGCGGCAGTGACCCCCAAGGCCCAGGGCCAGTGGCTTTCCAGCCCCAGGGTAAACAAACAGGGAAACACCAGCCCCGCGGCCAGCAGAAAGGAGACCCCGCCCTGACCCAGGGAGCTTTTCAGTTTTTCCTTCAAGGGCGTTCCCTCCTTTTAGGCGCAGGGGGCCACATAGCAGACCTCCACGCTGTTCATCTGCAATTTGGAAACCAGAGGCAAAACAGCCGGGTCCTCCGGCGTAAAGGTACACAGGTACAGGCGCACATGGGGGCCCATGCGGCGCATCCGCACGATCATATCTACCACGTTGGAGTTAAGCCGGGCGGTAATCACCACCGTTGCGCCGGTGCGGCGCATCCGCCTCGTCTCCAAGAGCAGCACCCGTTCAAACCGATCCGTTTGGGAAAAATCCAGCCGGGCCAATTCATCCAGCAAAAAGGGCAGGCCCATGGATTTTTCAAACTCAATGGGCCGGGAACCCATCAGGGGCAGGCGCACCGGGTTATCTCCCCGAAGCTGATGGCTCACCACCGAGGCGGCGGTCTCCACCAGGGTATCCTTCAAATATTCCTGAGCCTCCGGGCGGGTGAGCCTGGGGGGCGGGGAGCAATCCAGCAATACCAGCGCGTCGGGCAGGGTGGGCTGCTCAAAGCGGCGCACCAGGAGATCGCCCTTGCGCACAGACAGTTTCCAGTGGATCTTTTTCAAGGGGTCGCCGGGCTGATAGGCGCGCACATCCGCGGGGGATGAGATATCCTCCGTCGCCCGAGCCATGGATTCCAGCCCCTCATCGCCGGGGGCGAACTTCAAATCTTCCGTTTCAAAGGGCAGGGGCAAAACCAGCAATTGGGCGCAGGGGGTCTGGGGCGTTTTCGTTAAAGAGAAAAGGCCGAACACGTCCTCCACCTGATATTTGGTGACGCCCACCTCCAAAGCGCCCACGTGGCGGGCGTTGAAGGGAAAGCGCAGCTGCTGTTTGCGGCCCGAGGCGCTGCGCAGGCGCACTGGCTCCTCCTCACCCCCCAGAAGGTCGCAGAGG
>JAFUPO010000246.1 GCA_017481185.1 Clostridia bacterium
GGCCGTGTTATCGCCCGGCCTTTTACGGGCAAGCCCGGCGCATTCGTGCGCACTCCCCGGCGCAAGGACTTCTCCCTGGAGCCCATGGGCCCCACCCTGCTGGATGCGGTAAAGGCCAAGGGATTGGACTGCCTGGGCGTTGGCAAGATAGAGGATATTTTCTGCTACCGGGGCCTTACCGGCAGCAATCACGCGGCCGGTAACCCTGCCTGCATTGAAGCCACCCTGGATTATCTCCAGAAGGGCTTTAACGGCTTACTCTTTGTAAACCTGGTGGATTTTGACATGGCCTATGGTCACCGCAATGACCCGCAGGGCTATGCGGATGCGCTGGAATACTTCGATCAGAAGCTGCCCGAGATTCAATCCTATCTAGGGGAAGAAGACCTGCTGATCGTTACGGCAGACCATGGCTGTGACCCCACCTTCCCGGGTACGGATCATACCCGCGAGCATATCCCGATTCTGTGCTGGCAAAAGGGCATGAACAAGCTGGTGGATCTGGGCACCCGCACCACCTATGCGGATATCGCCGCCACCGTGGCGGAGCTCCTGGGCCTTGAAGAGCGTTTTGGCGCCAAATCCTTTTATCAAATGATGAACTGAGGCAAAGCAAATGGATCAGATGACCATTATTCAAAACGCTGCGGCAGCCATTGAGGCGGCCTGCGGCAAATCCGATATTGCGGTGATCCTGGGCAGCGGCCTGGGCGATTTTGTGGATGCGCTGGAGAACGTTAAAGCTATTGACTACAAGGATATTCCGGGTTTCCCGGTTTCCACAGTGGCAGGCCATGCAGGCCGCTGGGTGGCTGGCGAGCTTCACGGCAAAAAGGTCTGCATGATGCAGGGCCGCTTCCACGCCTATGAGGGCTATGATATGTTCAGTGTAACCCTGCCTGTGCGGGTTATGGCGCAGATGGGTGTAAAGACCCTTATTGTGACCAATGCCTGCGGCGGCGTAAACCTGGATTTCAAGGCCGGTGACCTGATGCTGATCAGCGATTTCATCAACCTTTCCGGCAAGAACCCTTTGATTGGCCCTAATCTTGACGCCTTTGGCCCCCGTTTTCCTGATATGAGCCGGGCATACGACCGTGAGCACATGGCCCTGGCCAAGGAATGTGCCAAGGAGCTGGGCATCGATTTGAAGGAAGGCGTATACTGCTGGATGAACGGCCCCTGCTACGAGACCCCGGCGGAGATCCGTATGGCCCGCACCCTGGGCATTGATGCGGTGGGTATGTCCACCGTGCCGGAAACCATTGTGGGCAATCACAGCGGGATGCGGGTGCTGGGGGTCAGCTGCATCACCAATATGGCGGCGGGGGTATTGGATCAGCCCCTAAACCATCAGGAGGTTGTAGAAACCAGCAGCCGGGTGAAGAATACCTTCCGGGCACTGTTGGACAAGGTTATCGAAAAAATGTAAAACTTGCCAAGGCTGATAGCCCCTTCCCATGGGTATGCTAGGGTTGCATACCACAGGGAAAGGGGAAGGAAAATGAGAAAACTTAAAAAAGGGATGGCAGCGCTTTTGACGGCATTGGTGGCCATTCCGTCCATGGGGGCAGCGGCGCCGCTGGAATCTGGCGAGCCGGTGCCCCTTACGTCGCCCAGCGCTATTTTAGCGGAGGCTTCTACTGGCACGGTGATCTTTGAAAAGAACGCCGATGAAAGGCGGGAAGTGGCCAGCGTTACCAAGCTGATGACGGTATTGCTGATTCTGGAGGATTTGGAAGCAGGGCGGTATCAGCTAACAGACCAGGTAACGGTTTCCCAAAGCGCAGCCGCAATGCAGGGCAGCCAGGCGCTGCTGGATGCCAATACCGCCTACCCTCTGGAGACCCTTCTGCGTTCCACCATCATTGCCAGCGCAAACGATTCTGCCGTAGCCCTGGCGGAGTTTGCTCAGGGCAGCGAAGCTGGATTTGTGGAGCGAATGAACCAACGGGCAAAAGAGCTGGATATGGCTGATACCGTTTATGTGAACTGCACCGGCTATCCCCAGGAGGGGCAGCATACCACCGCCCGTGATGTGCTGCGCCTCTCCTGCGAGGTAAGCAGGCATCCCATCTATCACCAGTACGCATCTGTTTGGATGGAGACGCTGACCCATCCCAGCGGCCGCACCACGGACTTGACCAACACCAACCGACTGGTGCGTTTTTATGAGGGCTGCGATGGATTTAAAACCGGCTCAACTGATGGGGCCAAGTACTGTCTTAGCGCCACAGCCCAGAAGAACGGTTTGCGGCTCATTGCCATTGTGCTGGGAACGCCCCAGAGCCAAACACGCTTTGATGAAGCCCGGGCAATGCTGGATTATGGTTTTGCCAACTATCAGCGGGTTCAGGTGGCCCAAAAGGGGCAGAGCGTAGGCCAGCAGGTCACTGTGACGCGTGGTTCCACCGACAGGGTGGAGGCGGTGCTGGGCTCCGGCCTATCCATGCTGCTGAGGGTGGGGCAAGATAAGCAATTGCAGCTGGAGGTTGAGTTGCCATCCACTGTGCAGGCCCCTCTCGAACAGGGCGATACCCTGGGCACGGCAAGGCTTTTGCTGAATGGCGCTGTGATTGCGAAGCTGCCGGTGGTGGCAGCTCAAAGCGTTCCGCTGCCTGGATTTCTGGAAGGGCTGTTTCGCATCCTCAGCAATTGGAGATAATATAATAGGAGCGGTGCGGATGAGCGTATCCGCACCGCAGAGCCAGTTGACAAGTGATATAGGTTGACAGAGTCAATTTGATTTGATAAAATTGAATTGAACTCAATTAAAGTTGGAAGGAGAATATCGCATGAGTATTTATGACTATACTGTAAAGGCTCGAAACGGCCAGCAAGTATCCCTGGCAGACTATAAGGGCAAGGTGCTCCTGATTGTCAACACCGCCATCGGCTGCGGCTTCACCCCTCAATATGCCGAGCTTCAGGAAATCTATGAAGCCTTTAAAGATCAGGGCTTTGAGATTCTTGACTTCCCCTGCAACCAGTTTGGCGATCAGGCGCCCGGCACGGATGAGGAGATCCACACCTTCTGCACCGGTCGATTTGGCATCACTTTTCCTCAGTTTGCCAAGGTAGATGTAAAGGGCGAGAATGCCATCCCCTTGTATAAGTGGCTTGAAGAAAACAGTACCTTTGAGGGCTTTGACAAAAATCCCATGGGCCTTCTTTTAACTCAGATGCTGAAAAAGCAGGATAAGGATTTCAAAAACTCCAGCTCTGTGAAGTGGAATTTTACCAAGTATCTCATTGATCGAGAAGGTAATCTGGCTGCACGCTTTGAGCCCATGACTTCCCTGAAAAAGGTCAAGGAAAAGATCCAGGAGGTCTTAAGTAAGAATTGAAAAAAACGGCGAATAGCGCTATAATAAGGGGAATCCGTTTACTGGAGGATGCCTCATGTTTGATGCATTAAAGCTGGAAAACCAATTATGCTTCCCTCTTTACGCAGCATCCCGGGAAGTGATCAAAAAATATCTCCCTTATTTAATGATGCTGGATCTAACCTATACGCAATATCTTGCGATGCTCGTTCTCTGGCAGGAGAAAAAGGTTAACGTCAAGTCACTGGGTGAAAAGCTGTATCTAGATTCCGGTACCTTGACCCCTGTTTTGAAAAGTCTGGAGGCGAAAGGGTACATCCGCCGCTACCGCTCCCGTCAGGATGAACGTGTGCTCATGGTGGAGATCACCGATCAGGGAGACCGTTTGAAAGAGAAGGCGGCGGAGATCCCGGAGAAGATCGCTGCCTGCGTTAAACTGGAGAGCGATGAAGCGGTCGAGCTGTATCAACTGCTGTATAAGGTGCTGGGCATACTTAGCAATGAATAAAGGCAATCCCCCTCATTCGACTGAGGGGGATTTTTGACGGGTTGTATCGCGAAGAATAAACAGCGTATCGAAACGCGGCTCCTCATAAGGTTCGCCTTTCAGCATCGCGTCGATCATTTTGATTTCAGCCTTAGCAATTCGGGCCCTATCGATCTGCACGGTGGAAAGGGCAGGGTATGAAAATTCGCTGATAGAAGAATTATCAAACCCCATGACGGAAACATCCTCAGGGCAGCGCTTTCCTACGGCTCGCAGGGCGGCCAGCACGGTAGCGCCCATTCGATCGTTTCGGCACACAAAGCCGTCCACCGGCTCTGGCGACTGTAAACGGCGCAGAACCAGATCAAAGAGCTCTTCATAGGTATAGCGGCCAATAATAAAGGAGTTTTCATTTAGCGTAAGGCCCAGCATCTCCATCTGGCGGCAAAAGCCGCGAAAGCGCAGATCATCGTAAGAAGAGGAATCATTTAGCGAGCTGACACGGTTGATATGCACCAGGTGGCGGCAGCCTGTATCATAAAGATGTCTGACGCCACGCATGATGCCAGCCTCAATGCCTGAATGGACGCGGCCCACATTGCCGCAGATGTTATCATAATCACGGTTCATGGAAAGAACCACCGGTATGCCGGAATCTACCAGCTTTTGCACATACCTTTCCTGCAAAGAGGTTGCGTCAACGATAACGGCGTCCACCTGCCGAAAGATAATGTAGGAGGTGAAGTCTTCATCGCCCCGCACAGCCAGCGTGGAAAGCAAATAGCCCTTTTCATAGGCTGCCGTATCAATCTCATGAACAAGCCGGCCGAAATATTCGTTTTCTACATAATCTGTAATTAAAAGGATATGCCTGCTGCCCTTGCCTCTGAGCGCACGGGCAACGTTGTTGGGCCGATAATGCAGCTTTGCCACGGCCTCGAGCACGCGCTGGCGCTTATCCGCAGCCACATACCGGTTGTTATTTAACACATAGGAAACGATAGTTTCAGACACACCTGCCAGCTCTGCTACGTCGCGGCGAGTAGGAACAGCAGATCTGCGGACCATGATTATCGTCTTCTTTCTGCAAAAAACAATTTTATGTAATCATGCTAACATGGGCAGCACCTTCTGTCAAGCTCAGGCTGATGTGCGCCTTGTGCTGTTCATCCAACATCACAAACCCTTGCTTTCCATTTGGATTCAAGCTATAATAGGATGAATATAGCTTATGAGAAGGAGGAGGCTTGAATGATCAATCGCTTGCAAACCTGGTTGGACTGGCTGCAATCGTCGCCGGTTGAGTTTGTGATTTATCTTGTGCTTCTGGCAGTGGCTGTGCTGGCCTCCCTGACCCTGCATGAGCTGGCACACGGTTATGTGGCCTATCGATGCGGGGATCCAACAGCTAAAATGCTGGGCCGTCTGACATTGAACCCTTTGAAACATCTGGATCCCTTTGGGGCTGCCTGCCTTGTGCTTCTCGGCTTTGGCTGGGCCAAGCCGGTGCCGGTGAACCCTAGAAATTTTCAAAACTACCGCCGGGATGATTTTATGGTATCCATTGCCGGCATTGCCGTGAACCTGACCTTGTTTATTTTGTCTACGGCGCTGCTGGTGGGGCTGAATTCGTTTATCTGGACCGAGGAGGCGCTTTTGTATGTGGGGCTGAACAACTTGGTGTCAGTTCAGCCTGTGGTGAATAAGCTTGCTTCCTCCGGGGCTGCGCAGCTGCTGGAAGTGTTGCTTAAGAACCCAGCCATGGGTTATGTGCAGCAGTTTTTGGCCATGTTTGCCTCTATTAATCTGGGCTTGGGCATCTTTAACCTTTTGCCCCTGCCCCCGCTGGATGGTTTTCATGTAGTGAATGATATTCTGCTCAGGGGTCGCCTGCGGCTGAATCCCCGGGTGTTTAGAATTGCTCATCTGATCGTGTTGGTGCTGTGTTTTTCCGGCGCGCTGAACGGCGTTTTGAACGCGATCATAAATACGATCGATTCCTCGGTGGTCAATCTGTTTCTTAAAATGATCGGCAGGGGGTAAGCCAATGCCCATGCATATACGCCTGAAGGATTTTGACGGCCCCCTTGACCTGCTATTGCAGCTCATCGGCAAGGCTAAGATCGATATCAAGGATATTTTCGTTTCTCAGATCACCGATCAGTATATTGAGTCGGTAAATCACGCCATTGATCTGGATATGGAGGAAGCGACTTCCTTTCTGGTAATGGCAGCTACCCTCCTTGAGATTAAAAGCCGTTCCATGCTGCCTAAGCCGCCCAAGCCCCTGGAGGAAGGGGAACTGAGCCCCGAAGAAGCGCTGATACGCCAGTTGCAGGAATATAAAATTTTCAAGGAAACAGCAGAGAATATGCAGCAGTTTGAAAAAGCTGCCGCCGCCATGTATCATAAGCTGCCGGAGGAATATCCGCTGCCGCCGCCGTCCTTTGAGCTTACAGGGCTAACCTTGCAAGGGCTGGTGGAGGCCTTTGCTCGGGTCTATGCCCGCCGCCCTGAGAATACGGAGCCGGAGGAAACAAAGGCTGTACATCGCGATATTCAAAGGGATGTGCATACCGTTCCTGAATGTATGCTGCATATTCTTAAAGGGCTTAAGCGTAAGGGACAGATGACCTTTGATGAGCTGATCAGCCATGCTCCCACCAAGGAAGAAGTGGTTACGCTGTTCTTGGCTCTGTTGGAGCTTCTGCGCTTGGGAAAGGCCCATATTAGCCAGGCAGCCGTTTATGACCCCATTACCCTGTACCCTGGAAGGAGCAAAGAGATTGCAATCCAATGAACTTTCGCATATTGTTGAAGCCGTCCTTTTTGTGGCAGGCGAACCGGTTGCCATTGAGGATTTGGCCAAGGCTCTGGAGGTCAGCCAGCTGGAGCTGTCCTCTGCGCTGGATGCCCTCGCCAGCGAATATGATTATCATCGCCGAGGCATCCGCCTCAACCGCTTCGGGCACCATGTGCAATTGGCTACCCGGGCAGACTACGCCCCCTACGTTGAGAGGCTTTTACAGCCTGTGCAAAAGCAAAGCCTGAGCCAAAAGGCTATGGAAACCCTGGCTGTTGTGGCCTACCGTCAGCCGGTGACCAAAGCTGAGGTGGAGGCTGTAAGGGGCATGAAGTGCGACTACTCCATTCAATCCTTGGTCAACAAGGGGCTCATTGAGGAAGTGGGCCGCAAAGAGGCCCTGGGCCGCCCCATCCTTTATGGCACTACGGATCAATTTCTGGATCACTTTGGCATCTCTAGCCTTTCGGAGCTTCCCCAGCTGCCTGAAATGGAGCCGCTGCCTGCCAGTGATGAGCCGCCGCTCATTCCTTAAATAAGCCGCAAAAAGCGGCTTTTTCTTTTTGAGGGAAAAAAGGATTTATTTGCCTATGCGACGAATATAAATATAATTATCTCGTTGCAGTTAGAGTTTTAAAGAGCGCGTATGGCATAGCAATGGTTGATTGCTTGCACATAAAAACAGAATAAGGAGTGAGACAGGGTGAAAAAGTCGGTTTTGGTAGGGCTGATCGTTGTGGTGATTGCTGCGATTGTCGTGGGCGTGACCATTGGGGATAAGAACAAGCTGGCTGCGCAAAATGCTGAGTTGACCAGCCAGCTGGCCGCCCAGACCCAACAGGCGGCTGATGCTGCGGCTGCGCAGGAAACCGCGGAGAAAACAGCGGCGGATGCCGAAGCTGCTCAGGCGGCTGCTGAGACGGCTGCTGCCGAAGCCTTAGCTGCCAAGGAAACTGCTGAAAAGACGGCCGCTGAGGCTGTAACTGCTAAGGACGCCGCCGAAAAGACGGCCGCCGAGGCAACCACCGCCCTGGAAGCTGCTCAAGAGACGGCTGCCGAGGCTGCCGCCGCCACGGAAGCTGCTGACAAGTCGGCTGGGGAAGCCGTAGCTGCCAAGGAAGCTGCCGAGAAGACGGCTGGGGAAGCCGTAGCTGCCAAGGAAGCTGCCGAGAAGACAGCCGGCGAAGCCGTAGCTGCCAAGGAAGCTGCCGAGAAGACGGCTGCCGAGGCCGTAGCTGCCAAGGAAGCTGCCGAGAAGACGGCTGCCGAGGCTGTAGCTGCCAAGGAAGCTGCTGAGAAGACGGCTGCCGAGGCTGTAGTTGCCAAGGAAGCTGCCGAAGAAACAGCCGGCGAAGCC
>JAFUPO010000247.1 GCA_017481185.1 Clostridia bacterium
ACATAGGGCTTGAAGCCGGAGCGCTCAAACCGCCCCTGCTGGATAAAGGTGATGCCGTTGGTCACCAGGTACACGGGCATCCGGGCGCTGACCGCCTCTAAAAATGCCATGGCCCCGGGCAGGGGATATGCCCCGTGGGATAATTCCAGATCATAGCGCTTTGCCACTTCCTCCACAGGCAAAGCCATACCCAGGCTTTCCCCAAAGAGCCGCCAGCGCTCCAGGCGCAGCTGGGCCTGGGTGGTTTCGCCCCGCTCCAAAGCCCGCCACTGGCCGTTGTTAATGGTGATGTAGGATGCGATGTTCTCCTCTGTGAAGGGGATGCCATAGGCAGTAAAAGTGGTTTCAAGGGCTGCGTGCTCCGCCTTGTCAAAATCCAATAGGGTATGGTCCACGTCGCATAATGCCAGCTTATAGGCCATGGGATGCTCCTTTCAGCGCTTTTGTGCGATCACGCCGTTGTTTTTGTGAATGGAATGGGCGGGCACCGTGCCCCGTACACAGGAGAGGGGATACACGTTGCTGTTGCGGCCAATGACCGTGCCGGGGTTCAGAACGCTATTGCAGCCCACCTCCACAAAGTCCCCCAGCATGGCGCCGAACTTTTTGAGGCCGGTTTCAATACAGGCATCCCCCAGGCGGGCCTTGACCAGGGTCTTGTCAGACTTCACGTTGGAGGTGATGGAGCCTGCGCCCATGTGGCTCTTGTAGCCCAGGATGCTGTCGCCCACATAGTTGTAGTGAGGCACCTGCACGCTGTCAAAGAGGATCACGTTCTTCAGTTCCACCGAGTTGCCAACCACGCAGCCAGCGCCCACCAGGGCGCTTGAGCGCACAAAGGCGCAGTGGCGCACCTCCGTATTGGGGCCGATGATGCAGGGTGCGCCCAGGAATGCCGTGGGGGCCACTTGGGCTGTTTCATGCACCCATACCTGGGGAGCGATTTCTTTATATTCCGCACCCAGGGTGGGGCCCAGGGTCAGAATCATTTCCTTGATGCCCTTCAGGGCTTCCCAGGGATATTCAAAGCCCTTCAAATAATCGGCGGCAAGGGTATGGTCAAGATCATAGAGCTCGTTGATTTTCAGCATATTGATCCGCTCCTTTTAAAGCTGGTTTCGTGTTTCAGTTTACCCATGTCAGCTTGTCTTGTCAACACGCCTTTGACGTTTCGAAAAAGTGGCTTGCGCCGCTTTTTCGAGAAAGCTGATGAATGTTTAGCTCCGCAAAGAATTGCTCCGCAAAGAATTGCTACGCTAAACGCCCCGTCCGACCGGCGGAGCCGATCGAAACGATTTGAATGTGAAGAGGCTTTGCCCCTACACACTGCATCCCCTGTAAAATAGTTGAGGGCGCATCCTGGGATGCGCCCTCGATCACACATTATTTCACTTTCTCACGCTGGCCTGATACTGATATTCGCAGACCCGCTGAATCTTATCCATGGCCTTGGTGATCTCAGCCTCGGTGAGGGTATGATCCGCAGCCCGGAAGGTGTAGTTGAACGCAACAGACTTTTTGCCCTCGCCCAGCTGCGCGCCCCGGTACACGTCGAACATCCTGAGGCTTTCCAGCAGCTGACCGCCGGCACGGCGCATGGCGTCCATCATGGGGCCAACCTCCTGGCTTTCCTCCATCACCAGGGCCAAATCGCGGCTCACGGCAGGATAGCGGGGCATGGCCTTCACTTCGCCCATGGGGGTCTTCAGAGCCTTGACCTTTTCCAGGTCGATTTCGCAGATGTAAGCCCGCTCAGGCATATCGAAGCGCTCCCGCACATCCGGGTGCACCTCGCCCACCCAGGCCAGGATCTCATCGCCGCAGTTCAGGGTGGCGCAGCGACCGGGATGATAATAGGGCTGGCTGGCCTTCACAGGCTTCACGGCAATGTTCATCTGCTCCAAGAGCTTCCAGGTAGCGTCACGGGCGGTGTAGAAGTCTACATCCTTGCCGTAGAGGCCCAGGCACAGGGACTGGTTTTCAGTGGGCAGGCCTTCTTCCGTAGGCTGATGGGGATCAAAGGTCACAGCCACCTCATACAATTTGGCTTTGGCATTGTTGTGGTTCATGTTCAGGGCCAGGGTGCCCAGCATGGAGGGCACCAGGGAGGGGCGCATCACCGAGGTATCCTCGCCCAGAGGATTCAAAATGGCCAGGGGTTTGAGGCGCTTGTCGGCTTCATCCAGGCCCAGCTTTTCAATGATCTTGGGGGAGATGAAGGAGTAGTTCATGATCTCATAGAAGCCCATGCCGGTGAGGGTCTGGGCCAAAGCGTCCTTCAGGCGCCTGTTCTGGCTGCGGCCGCCGGGGGTGGTTTCGCCCCTGAGGTTGGTGGCAGGGATATGATGGTAGCCGTAAATGCGCAGCACTTCCTCAGAGAAGTCGGCCTCGCCCTCGATGTCCTGGCGGAAGTCAGGCACGGTCACGGTCAGGGCGTCGCCGTCCTTTTCCACGCCGAAGTGGAGCTTCTTCAAAGTCTCCACCATCACATCCTCGGGGATTTCCACGCCGGTGCGGTGGGCGATGCGCTGGCAGGAGGCCTTCACCACCTGGGTGGGCTGGGGATTGGGATACAGGTCGATGATGCCGGGCACCACGTCGCCAGCGTCCAATTCGTTGATCATCTGGCAGGCACGCTCAATGGCTTCCAGGCAGGTGCGGGGGCTGACTCCCTTCTCGAACCGGCCGGAGGCCTCTGTGCGGATGCCCAGGGCACGAGCGCCCAAACGAGTCTGGGTGCGGTCAAAGCTGGCGCACTCGAACATCACAGCCTGGGTCTTTTCGGTGATCTCGGATTCCAAACCGCCCATCACGCCGGCCACGCCGGTGGGGCCGCCCTCATCGCAGATGAGCAGCTCGATGCCGGTGAGGTTATGCTCCTTGCCGTCCAGGGTCTGCAAAACTTCCCCAGCCTTGGACTTGCGCACGATGATGTGGCGGTTCTTCACCATATCCAGGTCAAAGGCGTGCATGGGGTGGCCGGTCTCCAGCATGATGAAGTTGGTGATGTCCACCACGTTGTTGATGGAGCGCATACCAGCGCCGTGGAGATACTTGCGCAGCCACATGGGGCTTTCCTTCACCCGCACGTTTTTGATCACGCGAGCCACGTACCGGGGGCACAGATCCGCGTCCTCAACGTCCACCTTCACAAAATCGTTAATGTCGCCGTCAGCTTCCTTCACGGTGATCTCAGGCTTTTTAAACTCGGCGCCCAGGGCCACGGCCGCCTCCCGGGCGATGCCCCAGCAGCACAGACAGTCGGGCCGGTTGGCCAGGATTTCAAAGTCGGCCACGGTGTCGTCAATGCCCAGGATAGGCTTCACATCCGCGCCCAAAGGATATTCTTCATTAAAGATCAAGAGGCCCGCATCGCCCACGGAGGGATACAGCTCCTGGGGCACGCCCAGCTCGGTGGAGGCGCAGAGCATACCGTTGCTCTCAACGCCGCGGAGTTTGCCATTCTTGATCTTGACGCCCCCGGGCAGGGTGGCCCCGGCCAGGGCTACGGGCACCAGGATGCCCTCAGCCACGTTGGGCGCGCCGCAAACGATCTGCAGAGGCGCTTCCTGGCCCACATCCACCTGGCAGATGTGCAGATGATCGGAATTCTCCATGTTTTCAACCTTCAAAACCCGGCCAACCACAACGCCGGATACCTCGCCCGCCACAGGCTCCACGGATTCTACAGCCGTGCCGCACATGATCAAACGATCCTGAAATTCTTCAGGCGTCACGTTGATAGGCGCATAATCATTGATCCATTGCAAAGGGAGTTTCATTGTGTAAACCTCCTGAGATTTTTGCGAGAGGGAACTTTTCTTGAAAGAAAAGCTCCCTCTCGCGCTCTCCTTCAAAGAACTTTCAATACTAATTTACAGAGCGAAGCCCTTTTTCTCCCTGCCGCAGAATATGTCGAAGGGTGCAACCCTGAGACCATTCAAGGCGGGGACCAATCAGGAGGGCCCGCTATTTGGCATCAGTGCAGATCGCTTGAAAAGCGATTTGCACGCCAACTGCGGCCCGACAAGGGTGGATGTCCATCCAGGACATTCACCCATATTACTTAAACTGGCTCAAGAACCGCATATCGCCTTCATACAAAAGCCGCATATCCTTGATGCCGTACTTCTGCATGGCGATGCGCTCCAGGCCGATGCCGAAGGCGAAGCCGGAGTACACGGTGGGGTCGATGCCGCACATTTCCAGCACCTTGGGGTTCACCATGCCGCTGCCCAGAACCTCGATCCAGCCGGTGCCCTTGCACACCCGGCAGCCCTTGCCCTTGCAAGCTACGCAGGTCAGGTCAACCTCGGCGCTGGGCTCCGTGAAGGGGAAGAAGCTGGGGCGGAAACGGGTGGTGACGTCATTGCCGTACAGGCGCTTGGCGAAGGCTTCCAGCGTGCCCCTGAGGTCCGCCATGGTCACATCCTTATCGATGACCAAACCTTCCATCTGGTGAAACACGGGGCTGTGGGTAGCGTCCACCTCGTCGGCCCGGTACACACGGCCAGGGCAGATGATGCGGATGGGGGGCTTGCGGGTCAGCATGGCGCGAGCCTGCATGGGGCTGGTGTGGGTGCGCAGCACCACGTTGTCATCAATATAAAAGGTATCCTGCGCGTCACGGGCGGGATGGTTCTTGGGGATGTTCATCAGCTCGAAGTTGTAATGATCCAGCTCCACCTCGGGGCCGTCCATCACTTCAAAGCCCATGCCGCTAAAGCAGTCAACCAATTCGTTCAAAACAAGGGTCAGGGGATGCACGCTGCCGGATTGGGGCAGGTCACGGGGCTCAGTCTCGTCCAGAGCCTCGCGCTTCAAGGCCTCGGCCTTCTCAATGGCCTTCAGCTCCCGCTGCCTGCCGTCCAGAAGAGCGGTCATCTCTTCCCGGGCCTGGTTAATCATCTGGCCTGCGGCGGGGCGCTCTTCGGGAGCCAGCTGGCCCATGCCGCGCAAAAGGGCCGTCAGATCGCCCTTCTTGCCCAGCACCTTCACCCTCAGGGCGTCCAGCTGCTGGGTGCTGGTTACGGACTGCATATCCGCCTTAAGTGCAGCCTGGATCTCTTGGATCCGTTCAGACATACTCATGGGAAATTTCCATCCTTTCGAATAGAGATAAAAAAGTCCTCGTCCCACATGGGACGAGGAACGGACTCGCGGTACCACCCAATTTTCCTGCAAAAAACAGGCTCAAAGCCTTTCACGGGGCTGAACCGGCCCGGCCTACTGTTTCTTTCAGCCAGGCAGCATCGGGAGGGAAGGGCCTTATCGGGCTGGGCATAAGCGGCTTTCAGCCAAGGCCGCTCTCTCTTTTATACCAGGATTCCGACAGGCGCGCTCCGTCATCGCCTTTAGGCGGGATTATAGCACAAATCCTGCGCCTTTGCAAGGGCGATTCGCCCCGGAGCTCAGCTGCGGCGGGCCTTTTTGCGGGCTAACAGCCAGGCGCAGGCTCCGCCAGGTGCGCATAGCAGGAGGAGCCACAAAAGAAGGGGCTGATGATCTCCCGTATCCGGCGGGATCACAGGCGTGGGCATAATAGCCCCATAGGGGGCCTGGCAGACCTGGCAAATGGCCTGGCTGCTGGCGGTAGCCGTACCGCCCTGATGCGCCTGCTGTTGGGTCTGGCTGGAATCCTTGGCGCAAACCTGAACATGGTGAGTTTCGTTCAGATAGGTCCACTTGCCCCAGGCGTGGTCATCCTCAAAAGCGGGATAGAAGTGAACGACGCTGTTAAATACCACCTGGGACGGATTCACGATTTCTGCGGGGCTATGGGTGTACCAGCCCGAGAATTTTTCGCATCCCTGAGAAGCGGCTGGATCAGCGGGGATCTGATTGGCTGTCAGCTGGCTGCCTTGGGGCACCGCCACTTCAAACAGCTGATCGCCATCATGGAACACCGCGCCGCACTGGAGAATAACCTTGCCCACATAATTGCCCTTCAACGAAGCGCCGGGAGACAGCACCAGATTCACGCCTTCGGGCATGGTCAGGGTCGCGCCCTCTTTGATGGTCAGGGTCTGCCCGGCAGCAAGGGTCAAATTGGGGGTAACGGCTGCCATATCGCTGATAGAGCCCAGGCTGTTGGGCAGCTGAAAATCCTGCGAGATCACGGGGCTGCCGTAGACGGTCGCCTCGTAGCTGGCGGCGGTGTTATCAATGTTGTTATATTGCAGCGCGATGCTGTTGGTGATCATCTCGTTGCTAATGGGCGACAGGGTGGAATCCTCGGTGGTGCTTCCCTCATTGTAATCGCAGAAGGTGAAGTAGCCCATATCCGCCTTGGCCGCATTGACGATGATGCAGTTGTTGAGCCCGCCGGTGACCTTGCTGCGGAAGATGGCCTCGGCATTGGGGTCATCCTTGTGGATAAAGCCGTGATAATTGACTTGCATCCCCCGATGGTAACCATAGAAGATCAGGTTGCTGCTTTCAAAATTCACCTGAATATCATCGTAGCCGTCGATACGGGAGGAGAAGGCGGAATTCTGCCAAGCGCCGGAGCGTGAATAGGTTTTATAGGTGCTGTTGGTCACATCAAAGTCAATATCATGGCCGGTGATTCGCACAGCGCTGTTGCCGGTATCGCCGGTGGGATGGATGGCGTCAAAATAGCTGTCCTCAATATCCAATACCAATTTGCCGCTGGCGGTGGAGTTATCCCTTAGGATCAACGCGCCGCAGCGAACATCG
>JAFUPO010000248.1 GCA_017481185.1 Clostridia bacterium
GATAACCACGGTATCCACTGCCACAGGCTTGCCATCCTCATAAACTACGGTCACCTGGCTCTTGCCGTCGGGGCGCATCCAGTTGAGTTCGCCGCTCTTGCGCAGCTGGGCCATTTTGCGGGTCAGGCGATGGGCCAAAGCGATGGCCATGGGCATCATTTCAGGCGTCTCGTCGCAGGCATAGCCAAACATCATGCCCTGGTCGCCAGCGCCGGTCTCTGCCTTTTCGCCCCGGGATTCCAAGGCATCGTCCACGCCCTGGGCGATATCGGGGCTCTGCTCATGGATAGCGGTCAAAACGCCGCAGGCGTTGCCGTCAAAGCACATATCAGAGGAGTTATAGCCAATATCCAACACCACCTGGCGGGCAATTTGGTCAATGGACACATAGGCGTTGGTGGTGATCTCGCCCATCACGGTGACGACGCCGGTGGTGGCAAAGGACTCGCAGGCTACGCGGGCCATGGGGTCCTTTTCAAGAATCGCGTCCAGCACTGCATCGGAGATCTGGTCGCACATTTTGTCCGGATGGCCCTCGGTAACAGATTCAGAGGTAAACAGGGTACGCATACAATCCGCTCCTTTCTTGTATGCAAAAATGAAAACCCCGGCTGCATGGCACAAGCAGCCGGGGATGGAATCAGGTTCGATTCTCCTTATCTGCCAACGCTGCCTAAAATGGCTGTGCCGCGTTGTGGGATTTAGCACCAAGCGCCTTTATGCAAGGCCGGTTGCCGGGTTTCATCGGGCCCATCCCTCCACCACTCTGGATAAGGTATTCTTTTTTGCGACAAAAAGGATAGCATATAAGCGGCTCAATGTCAATAGTTTCAAGAGGTTGTGCGGAAATAAACTCGCGATCTATTCAGCGATCTGCGCCATTACTTCTCTCAAAGCGTGGCGCACCTGCGGATCCCTTTCCTCCCGAAGCTGCCCGGCAATGGCCTGGCGGCCCTTTTCAGCATTTATTTGGGCCAAAGCTTGAGCTGCGGCACAGCGAATGGCCGGGTCTGGATCGCTGAGGCAGACGGCTGCCCGTTCAAAGCATTTGTCGCCGCCCAATTGAGCCATGCCCTCCAGGGCCTTTAAGCGAACAGCCTGCTTATGATCCACGCACATTTTTGCAAGAGCCTCGTCTTTCCCGCGGATCACCAGCCGCTCAATCCTTGACCGCCTGAACATACCCCAGCCCCTTTCAAAAAGCTGAAAACAGCATAACCGTTTCATATGAATTTAAAATGAAGTTCTTTGAAGGGAGCGCACAAGAGGGGAACTTTCTTTCAAGAAAGTTCCCCTCTCGCAAAATACTCTCATGCCTTAAGCCGTTTCGATGGCGTTTGCGGCCTGGAGGTTGAGCATCTCCACAGCCTGTTCACGCATTTTATACTTGAGGATCTTGCCTGCGGCGTTCATGGGGAAGCCCTCCACAAAGGAAACGTAGCGAGGCGTTTTGTGCTTGGCCATGTGGCTCATTACGTATTCCTTGATCTCTTCCTCGCTGGAGCTTTCCCCGGGCTGGAGCACGATGCAGGCCATAATTTCTTCGCCGTACTGCTTATCAGGCACGCCGATAACCTGCACATCCTTCACCTTGGGATGGGTGTAGAGGAAGTCTTCAATCTCCTTGGGGTAGATGTTCTCGCCGCCGCGGATGATCATATCCTTGATGCGGCCGGTGATCTTATAATAGCCGTTTTCATCCCTACGGGCCAGATCGCCGGTGTGGAGCCAGCCGTCCTTATCAATAGCGGCAGCGGTAGCCTGGGGCATTTTGTAATAGCCCTTCATAATGTTGTAGCCCCGTGCTACGAACTCGCCATCCACATTGTCGGGCAGATCCTTGCCGGTTTCGGGGTCCACGATCTTGCACTCCACGCCGAAGATAGCGCTGCCCACGGTGTTCACCCGGGCCTCAATGGAGTCGGTGGTTTTGGACATGGTGGTGGCCGGGCTGGCCTCGGTTTGGCCATAGGTGATGCAGATCTCGTCCATGTGCATCTTGGCGATCACGTCTTCCATGACCTTGATGGGGCAGGGGCTGCCAGCCATGATGCCGGTACGCATATGGGAGAAATCAGTCTTATCAAAGTCCTTATGGCCCAGCATGGCAATAAACATGGTGGGCACGCCGTGGAAGCAGGTGATCTGCTCCTTGTTGATGCACTCAAGACCCAGCCGGGGAGAGAAGGCGGGGATGGGGCTCATGGTGACGCCGTGGGTCATGGAGGCGGTCATAGCCAGCACCATGCCGAAGCAGTGGAAC
>JAFUPO010000249.1 GCA_017481185.1 Clostridia bacterium
ACGATTGCCCCCTGGCCAAGGGCATTTTTGACCGGCTGCCCCAGGCCCTGGATGATATGCTGGCCGGAGGCCATTGGCACAGCGAGCGGGTGAAGGAAACGGCCCTTCGCCATGCAATCTGCCCCTTTGAGTTTTCACTTTGCCTGTCTGAGATTGCCGATGTGGTCATCGGGGATTATAATTATGCCTTTGACCCGGGCGCTCATTTGCAAAGGATCTTTGACCGCAAAAAGGACTTGACCCTGCTCATCGACGAAGCCCATCATCTACAGGGGCGCACCCGGGATATGCTCACCGGCATCATCGACGGCCGGGAGGTGACCCGCCTGCGTCGTGAGGTGGGCAAGGCGGCTGGGCGAAAGCACCCTCTGTATGGGGCCATGACGGCGGTGCTCAAAGGCCTGAAGGCAAAGGATTTATTTGCGCCTCTGAACGATTTGGCCCAGGGGCTGGCTGCCCATCAGGGAGAGATTCACCCGGTGGATCACCAGGGGCTGGGCGAATTGCTTTCCCAAACACTGGCCTATCTGCGGGCCAAGGATCAAGCCAACTACGCCTTTTTGTGGGAGGACAGCGGCAAAACCAGCCGAGCCACAGCTTTGTGCCTGTCGGTGAGGGAGCACCTGCACAAGGCTACCAAGGGCCTGAGGGGCGTGGTGTGCTTCTCGGCCACCTTTGAGCCGCTGCCTGTGATGCGTGAACTGCTGGGCGGGGATGAGGAGGACGCCTGTTTAGCCCTGCCCTCGCCCTTCCCTCCGGAGAATCTTTTGACCCTGCGGCTGCCCATCGATACCCGCTACCAGGCACGGGAGCGTACAGCGCCCCAGGTAGGGGCGGCTATCCGCCAGGCCTTTGAAATCCATCCGGGGAAATATATGGCCTTCTTTCCCAGCTTTAAGTATTTTGAATTGGTGCTGCCCTATCTGGAGGGGCTGCCCCTGGCGGTGCAGACCCCCGGAATGGATGAGGCGCAGCGCAGGGAGTTTCTGGCCCATTTCAAAGAAGAAGAGGCGCCGGTGCTGGGCCTGTGCGTGCTGGGCGGGCTGTTTTCCGAGGGCATTGACCTGACGGGCGAGGGGCTTATCGGCGTGATGATTGTGGGCGTGGGTCTGCCCCAGGTGAACCCGGTGCAGGAGGCCCTGCGGCAGCATTTTGACGAAAGATCCGGCCAGGGCTTTGCCTGCGCCTATCAAATACCCGGAATGCAAAAAATCACCCAGGCGGTGGGCCGGGTGATACGGGATGAAAAGGATAAGGGCGTGGCGCTGCTGATCGACCAGCGATACTTTCAAAAGAGCTATGAAGCGCTTTGCCCGCCCCATTGGGCCTTATGCAACGGTGATGTGAAAGCTGTTGTCAATGAGTTCTGGAAGCAGTCAAAGAATAAAGTCCCCAAATAAAAGTTTTTGGGTTGAGAGCGCGAGAGCCCCCCTTTTTTCAAAAAGGGGGGCTCTCGCATATTTAAGCCATTAAATCGTCCGTTCCTTGCCCATAAAGCAGCTGGCGACGGTGCCGGGGCCGCAGTGAGCGCCGATGACCGGGCCAATCCAGTTGATTTCAATGCTGCCGATGTTGGGCACCTTCTGGCGGATGAGGCCTTCCAGGCGCTGAGCGTCCTCCAGAGCGTCGGCATGAATGATGTACAGGGTCTGCTCCTCAGGGTTTTCAAGGAGCTGGGCAGTGCGCTCTGCCACGGTGCGCAGGGCCTTTTTGCGGCCCTGAACCTTTTCGGCAGCCACGATTTTGCCGTTTTTGCCCTCTACCAGCACGGGCTTCAAATCCAGCATGGTGCCCATGAGGGCAGCGGTGGAGGAGATGCGGCCGCCCCGCTTTAAATACTTCAGGTCATCCACGGTGAATACGCCATGGCAGCGGAGCTTGTTATCCTCCACCCACTGGGCCACTTCCTCCATGGGCTTGCCGGAGCGGTACATTTCGTGGGCCTTGAGCACCAGGGCGCCCATGGCCATGGAGATGGACAGGGTATCCACCACGACGAACTTGCGCTCAGGGTACTTTGCAAGCAGATCTTCGCGAGCGGCGTAAATGTTGTTGATGGTAGAGGACATTTCGGAGGAGAAGGCAATGAAGAGCAGATCATTCTCCTTGAGGATGGGCTCAAAGTATTCCAGATAGGCGTCCTTGGTCAAGAGAGACGTGGAGGCGGAAGCGCCTGCCCGCATCTTATCGAAGAACTCCTTCTGGCCATGGCTGCGGCCAAGATCATCAAAGTATTCCACCCCATCCAGGGCGTAGGGCATGGCGACCACCGGAATATCATACTCATCTTTGAGGGTGTAAGGCAGGTCGCTGTCCGTGTCGGTCATGAAAACGTAGTTATTCACGCGTACATCCTCCCTTTGATTGATTTAGGGTATAAGTGCAATATAATAGCTGTATTATTGTAGCCTGTTTGTGCAAAAAAAGCAAGAGCAGGAGGTTTTGCCAGCATGGGCGGCAGCTTTTTTAGGCATACTTTGAGCAATGAAAGGAGCGTGCCCGCTATGGAAAACGGTAAGGATCCCATCTATGATATTGAAAAAATCGCCAGCGCCACCGAGTGCACGGGGCTGATTCCCGCCCAGGTGGAGGATGAGGCTGAGGTGGAAAACTACGCCGAGCTTTACGCTGTGCACCCGGTGAAGCCCAGGGGTACACGTAACTAAAGGGAGGCAACAGCCGGTTGCTTGCAGGAGGGCAGCCGGCAGCTTATAATACAAAAGGAGGTGAATGTCGCCATGGAAACCAGTAAGATCATATTAGAACTGCGAACCAGGGCAGGCCTTTCCCAGGAGGAGCTGGCGGAAAAGGTGTTTGTAACACGCCAGGCCGTTTCCCGCTGGGAAAATGGAGAGACCCTTCCCAATACGGAAACTCTGAAGCTTTTGTCCGGGCTGTTTGACGTGTCCATCAATACCCTGATGGGTTCTCCACGGCAGATGGTTTGCCACTGTTGCGGGATGGCCCTTGACGACGCCACCACCAGCAAGGAAACAAACGGCCTTTTTAACGAGGACTTTTGCAAGTGGTGCTATAACGACGGCGAGTTCACCCTGGATTTCTGGAAACGATATGCGGACCTGGGCGGCGAAGAAAAGTTTGCAGAGTTTAAAAAACAGCTCCTTGGTGAATTCAACAGCCTGCACATTGAAGGGCTGCCCCAGGTAAAAGAGCTGAACGTGCTTGCAGGCAGCTTTATCAACCTGGAATATACTCTTCCCAATGGGAAAACCGTTAAGTTCCTGGATGATAACGCCACCTACCTGGGCAACCAGCTGCCCTGCGAGTTTGGGGGCGAGAGGTGCTTTGGCATCGCCGCCAATATGGATTTTCTGCTGGTGTGCACCTATGAAGCAGAGGGAAAGAATCCTGAACTGGTGCTTTACAAAAAACGATAATAAAAGTCTCCGGCTTGGGGCCGGAGACTTTTGTGTTACTTCAGTTCACTGGTGCAGTGGGGGCAGCGGGTAGCTTCCTTGGCCACTTCCATTTTGCAGAAGGGGCACAGCCGGGGTTCGGGCTTGGGAGCAGGCTTGGGCTCATCCTTTTTGCGCATTTTGCCCAGGGTGTTGACGGTTTTCACGATAATGAACACGCACAGGGCAGTGAGCACAAAATCGATGATGGTCTGGCAGAACTGGCCGTAGTTCAGGGTGCCCACGCCAGCTTCCTTGGCAGCCTCGATGGAGGCGTAGACCTGGCCATCCAGGGCATAGAAGGCACCGGCCAGGTTATGGCCGCCGGTGATAACGCCGATGAAGGGCATGAAAATATCATTGACCAAAGAGGTGACGATCTTGTTGAACGCGCCGCCGACCATCACGCCAACAGCCAGGTCCAGCACGTTGCCCTTGAGGGCGAAATCCTTGAATTCCTTGAGCAGTTTCCCCAGTCCCTTTTTGTCGCTCATTGTTTAAAAACCTCCTCTAAAAATGCCGATAGATCCTCCGGCAGTTTGATCTGCCGGTAGAGCTTGCGCTTGAGCCCCTCGGTGTTTTCACCGGGGAAGCGGCCCTTCACATAGGGGGCTACCACGTTTTCAAAGATCACCTTGCCGTGGCAGAAGGCCCGCAAAAGATGATCGGGGGACTGATCCTGGATGCCGTTTAAGGCGCAGTTCAGCTCCTTCTCAATGTTTTCCACACTCAGAAGGGACTGCCACTTGCGCACCATCTCCCGCATTTTTTGCTCGTCCGGCGGGGGATAGCGCATCAGCGCCCGGTTGAAGCCCAGCTCCGTCAATTCCTGATACAGGGGTTGGGCGGAGCGCCAGAAACAGCCGTGGCGGATGGCATTGGGGATTTCCAGTGCGATCTCTGCCGCCGCTTCCTCAAAGTTCGGCAAGGCAGCGTTCAATTCCTCCGGACAGATGATAAAATTTTCAATGCAGTACCGGGGCAGAATGTGCAGGTTCGGGTACTTGCGCAGATTCTTTTCACAGGCCGCGTCAGACCAGGTATCCCGGTCCACCATGGCGCGAAAGTGGGGGCGATCCGCCAGAATCTTCAATACCGCATCCTTGCCCCCGGCGTCCAACAGCACAAATCTGGCAAACAGGTTGCGCTTGCGGAAGGGCGGCTTATCCAGCATCTGATTCAAAAAAGCAATATCCCCGGTGCCCTCCACCACCACCACGATTTTGCCGGGGGTGGCCTGGGCTTCATCGCATTTTTTCTTCAAGCGTCCGTCAAGCATAGGGCGCCTCCTCCCGGGAGAGGATTACCACTTCCCCAACATCCTCATAGCGCTGCCACAGGGCCTCCTTGTGGGAAATCACCCACATCTGGCCCTCCTTGTCAAGAACCAGGTTTTCCAGGGTGGTCATCAGCCCCAGGCTTTGGGAGGGATGCAGATGCACGTCCGGCTCGTCCAGAAGGAGCAGGCCGCCGGGCTTCAAAACAGCTCCCGCCAGGGCACAGAGCTGGCCAATGCGCTTTTCACCCATGGATAAATACTCAGGGGCGTGGGTGGCTCCCCCATTGAGGCGCACCAGAAGCTGCCCGTCAACGGCCTCCAGCTGCTTGCCCACCAGCAATTGGTTGGCGGCCGCCACAGCCTCGGGGCAGCCGGGCAGAAGGGAAGCCCAGTCCAGCCGGGTTTCCCAGGGGGCGTCAGCCGCTACCAGGTTGTGGTAATCCCCCTGGGGCCACTGGCCATCAAATCCCTCGGGCGTTACCCGCAGGAGGCTGGCGTCAGGATGGTTTTCAGCCGCTTTCAGGGCAAAGGGATCATCGCCCCATACCAGCAGGCCTTGGCCAAAGGTCAAATGAGATATGGCCATGGCAAACTGCCCCTGGCCCATCGGCAGGGGCGGCTGGCGGTTCAAATAGCGTCTTACCTGGGCCCATAAAAGATCGGCAGCTTTGAAAATGGTGCTTTTGCCGCTGCCGGAAATGCCCAGAAAAAGCACCCGCTCGTCGTTCACGTTCAAACGGCGGGGCGTGGGGGAATGAAAGGGCCCGTAGGCCGCCAGGTAAATATCGGTCACACGCATGGGTTTCACCCGCTTTCTGTATATAGTATACACTATAAACGCCTTGCGGTACAAGGGTTTTAACGGTATAATGGCTAAGGGGTGAGGGCATTGCTCTTTCAAAGAGATTACATTCTGCGCATGATCCAAATGCTGGGGGAGTTTGTCCGCCGGCTGAAGGAGACCCTGGATGAGATGGAAAAACGCCGTCTGCTGGAGGATTTGTGCTGTGAAAAGTGCGGCCTGACCCTTTTAACGGCGGACGGGCTGGATGAAAAAAGCCTTGCCCAAATGCTGCCCCCGGAGCCCCGGCTGATCCTGTCGGAATTATATTATATCCGCGCCCGGCACACCCAAATGCTCCCGGAGGATGAAGAAACCTGCCTGGCCCGCAGCGCAAGGCTGCTACTATCCTTGGGGGAGGAAAGCCTCATCTGCCAGGAGCGCAAAGAACGGCTCCATGAGCTGGAGACCTGGGCGGATTTTACACCCCAGGAGTATTTGCAGGCCTTTGCCTTTTATCTGGAAGGGGAGGCCTTTGACTGGGCGGAGGATGCGCTGTTTTTCGCCCTGGAGGGCGGCGCGGAGGATGCCCTTCAAAAGGGTATTTCCGGCTTTGAAGGCCTGAAAGATTTTTCGGATAAGCGGTTGATAAGCGGCGGCCTCCCCCGGCAGGAGCTGGAAAGCCTGATCCAAGAATTGCAAGCGAGGATTTGAATCCATGATCATTTTATCCCTGCAAAACATTAAAAAAGCCTTCGGCGGCAATGAGGTTCTCCGAGACGTGTGCCTGACCCTTCAGGAGGGGCAGCGCATGGGCCTGGTGGGGGCCAACGGCTGCGGCAAATCCACCCTGATGAAGATCATCGCAGGCCTTGAAACGAAGGATGACGGCGTCATCCATCAGCAAAAGGGCCTGCGCATGGGCTATTTGGCCCAGCAGGGCATGGTGACCCCGGGGAACACCGTTTACCAGGAATTGGAGCACGTGTTCGACCCGGTGATGGCCATGGAGGAGCGGCTGCGGGCGCTGGAAATGGAAATGGCCGAGGTGGGCCATGACGAGACCCTTCTGCGCCGCCTGGGCTCTGAAGATGACCAATTGACCCGTGAGTGGGAACAGCAAAACGGCTCTGGCTTCCGCTCTGCCATCGCGGGGGTGCTGGCCGGTTTGGGCTTCACCAAGGAACAGCAGGACCAGAAAGCTGAGGAGCTTTCCGGCGGCGAACGAACCCGCCTGTGCTTAGGCCGCCTGCTTTTGCAGAAGCCTGATCTGTTGCTTCTGGACGAGCCCACCAACCACCTAGACCTGGCGGCCATCGCCTGGCTGGAAGGGTATTTGAGGGATTACAAGGGCACGGTGCTGGTCATCAGCCACGACCG
>JAFUPO010000250.1 GCA_017481185.1 Clostridia bacterium
AGCAACTATTAGCCTGCCCTTTCTGGCCGCTGACGCCGCCGGCCCTAAGCATCTGGAAATGACGCTGACCCGCGCCCGGTTCAATGAGCTGACGGCTCATTTGGTCAACGCCACTATGGAGCCTGTGCGCCAGGCCATGGCGGATGCGGGGCTAAAGCCCTCTAACCTAAGCAAGGTGCTGCTGGTAGGCGGCTCCAGCCGCATCCCTGCGGTGCAGGAAGCTGTAAAGCAATATACTGGCAAGGAGCCCTTCAAGGGCATTAACCCGGATGAGTGCGTTGCTCGGGGCGCAGCCCTGCAAGCGGGTGTTTTAAAGGGAGAGGTCAAAGGCCTTTTGCTGGTGGATGTTACGCCCCTGTCTCTGGGCATTGAAACCGTAGGCGATGTATTTGCGCGGATCATCGACCGCAACACCGCGCTGCCTGTAAAGCGCAGCCAAACCTTCTCCACCGCAGCTAATTTCCAGACTCAGGTAGAAATCAACGTGCTCCAGGGCGAGCGAGAGATCGCTTCCTACAACAAATCTTTGGGCAAGTTCCGGCTAACGGGCATCCGCCGGGCTCTGCGGGGTGTTCCTCAGATCGAGGTCACCTTCTCCATTGACGCCAACGGCATCGTGAATGTTAGCGCTAAGGATCTGGGTACTGGAAAGGCCCAGGATATTACCATCAGCCATACCACCAATATGTCCAAGGAGCAGATTGAGCAGGCGGTTCGCGAAGCGGAGGCCTATGCCCAACAGGATCGCAAGCAGAAGGCTGTGGCGCAGCTAAAGAATCATTGCGAGGAGATGCAGTACCGAGCCGAGGGCTTGGTTCGCAAGGCCAAGGGCCAGGACAAGGAGCATTTGAAGGCTGCGCTGGAGCGCTTAAAGGGCGCGATTCAGAGCAATGAAGAAAGCCAGATGCGCCTGGCTGCTGATGAAATGGAGCAGATCCTTCAAAAGATGGGTCAGACCGTTTGGCAGGAGTCTGACGAGGGGTATGAGGACGGCGCTTGCGACGCCCAATTTGAAAAGAAGGATGATTCACAGCCCACGCCTTGACAACTGAGGCAAAAGAGTGGAAAATAAATGTTTGGATATGTAAACATCAATGGGAAGGCCCTGTCGGAGGAAGCGTACCGCCGCTACCGCAGCTTTTACTGCGGCCTGTGCTTGACGCTTAAAAACCGTCATGGAACGGCGGGCAGGCTAACCCTTAGCTACGATCTCACCTTTCTGGCCATGATCCTCTCAGGTTTATATGAGCTGGAGGAGACGCGCTTGGAGCAGCGCTGTCCTGTGCACCCGGCTAAAAAGCAAGCCTTTACAGTGACACAGGTTATGGACTACTGCGCGGACATGAATGTTCTTTTAGCCTACTATAAGGCGTTGGACGATTGGAAGGACGATCGGAGCTTGACAGCCAAAGGGCTAATGGGAAGGCTGGAGAAGCCCTTTGAAAAGGTGCAGGCAGCTTACCCAAATAAGTGCCGCCTCGTAAAGGAATGTCTTCAAAAGATCCAGCAGGTAGAGGAGTCCCACCAAAGCCCCCTGGATACCCTGTGCAATCTTACCGGTCAAATGCTGGGGGAGATATACGCCTGGCAGCAGGATCACTGGGAAGGGGATCTGCGCAGAATGGGCGAGGGCCTGGGCCGTTTCATCTACCTGATGGACGCCTATGACGACTTGAGGGAAGATGAAAAGAAAGGGCGTTATAACCCCCTGCTGGCGTATAGGCAGCAGCCTGATTTTGAAACCCTGGTAAAGGATGGGCTGACCCTGATGATCGCTGAGGGAACGGATGCCTTTGAGTCCCTTCCTATTTTGCAGGATGCGGATATTGCCCGAAACGTTCTGTATGCAGGGGTTTGGAGCCGCTATGCGATGCTCCAGAAGAAAGAGAAAAAGGAGCTTACCAATGGCTGACGATCCCTATCGCATCCTGGGGGTATCCCCGGATGCCTCGGAAGATGAAATAAAAGCCGCATACCGCCGAATGGCTAAGAAGTACCATCCGGATATTAACCATGCCCCGGATGCTGAGGCTAAAATGAAGGAGGTCAACGATGCCTACTCGCAGCTCATGAAAATGAAGCGAGGAGGGGGGCAAAACGCGGGATCTTCCTCCTATGGCGGCGGCAGCTCCTACGGCGGGGGAACCTACGGCAATCCCTTTGGCGGAGGAAGTTCTCAGCAGGGCGATCCCTTTGGTTGGGGCCCCTTTGGGGGAAACCCCTTCGGCAATCCCTTTGGCGGCCCTTTTGGCGGAGGCAGCAGCTATGGCGGCGGATATCAGCAAAGCTCATCGCGCACCTCTTCTGCGGAGTTTGAGGCGGTACGCCGCTATATTCAGGCCGGGGAGTATTCTCAGGCGCTGAATATGCTTAACTCCTTGCCCCGCAACTCTGCCGAATGGTACTACCTGGATGCCCGCGCCAACATGGGCATGGGCAACCGAATGGCAGCCCTGAATGACGCTCGCCAGGCGGTAAACATGGATCCCGGCAATTTGGAGTATCGGCAGCTGTTGTCTCAACTTGAGGGAGGAGCCAATGCCTACCGCACTCAGGGCAGCGCCTATGGATTTCCGGATGTGCTGTGCTCTAATCCTTGCCTGACCTGTATGATGGCTAATCTTTTGTGCAACTGCTGCTGCGGCAGCCGTGTGTGCTTGTGTTAATGAAAGGAGAATAGCAATGTCTTTCTGGCAAAAATTAAAGCAAAGCATGGGGGGCTTCATGCAGGGCCGCTATGGACAGGATCAGTTCTCGCTGACGCTGATTTACGGCGGGTTGCTGTTGTACATCCTGGATATGTTTATTGGTACAGGCTTTATCTCCATGGTGGCAATGGCCAGCTACATCTACGCGATATTCCGGATGATGAGCCGCAACAAGGAAAAGCGCCGCATGGAGAATCAGCGGTTCCTTGCTTATTACAATCCCCGGGCATTGAAAGTGAAGCAAGCCTGGAAGCGCTTTCAGAACCGCAAGCAGTACAAGTACTTCAAATGCCCCCAGTGCAAAAGCTGGCTGCGGCTGCCCCACGGGGCTGGCGAGGTAAATGTGACCTGCGGCCGCTGCCAAAACAAGTTCTCTTATAAAGCATAAAGTGATCCCCTGCTGTAAGGCAGGGGATTTTCATATTGATTGAAAAAGGGCTTGCAGACTTTCATCTGCAAGCCCTTGATTTGAAAAACTAGCTTAGCGGGTCAGAGCCTCGTACACGATACGGCCGGAACCGTTCACGGTAGAGTAATCCAGCAGGTAGTTTTCATAAGCAGTCAGGGGGGAGTTGGTAGCTTCCACAACGCCGCCCTCGAAGGCCTGGATGTAGTTGGCCAGAACCATGTAGTCTTCCATCACGTAGTCCAGCACGTTCACAGCGCCATCGAACATGGCGAAGCCGTCGCCCAGATCACGCAGGGTGTAGTTGTAGCCAGCCAGGTTGTAGTTGGCGGTAAGATCCAGATCCTCGTAGGCCTTGGTGTCCTTGTTGTAGACCTTCACGCTGTGCACGCGATAGCCGCCGGTGGGGGCACCAGTCCAAACGCCCTTGTCATCCATCTGCAAGGACTGGGGATACTCGGTATCGATCTTGTAGGTGATGCCAGCCACGTGCAGGAAACCGCCACATTCTTCGCCGGTGCCGGCAGAACGAGCGCCCCACTCCAGGGCATCCAGCAGCTGCTGACCAGTGATGGTCTGCAAGCAAGCCACGTTGCCGAAGGTGTGGATGGTCTTAGCGGTCTTGTAGGAAATTTCGCCAGTGACAGCCTTGTTGCGAACGCCGCCGCCGTTCATGATGGCAACGTCAACATCCAGGCCCATGTTGTCGAACAGGTAGTACAGAGCGTCGGCAGCGAAGTCGCCAGTGTTGGTTTCCTGTTCACGAACAAGACGATCGTCGCCGTTGTAGTTGTCAAAGGTCAGGGCGGTAGAACCGATCACCTTGCCCAGTTCCTCGTCGATCTTGGCGATCCAGGCATCCTGGATTTCGCGCACATCGTCAGCAGACATAACTTCCTTGGTGCCGGTGTACAGGGTGTTGGCAGCGGTGGTGCCATCCTGCTGCTTGGCAACGAACTCCAGGCCCACAACGTTCTCAACGTCGTTGCCTTCGGCGTCCTTGGAGACCTCAACGATCTCGTTGACAGCGATCAGCTCGGTGGAGATAGCGCCAGTCTCAGCATCGATAACCATCATGCCGATGGCGTTGAAGTATTCGCCGGTCTGGGTCAGCAGCACAGCTTCGCCAGCCTTGTCAGCAACTTCCTTGCCAACCACAGTGCTGTGGGAGTGGCCGTCGATGAAAGCATCCAGGCCGGTGGTGTTGGCAATGGTCTCTTCGCTGGTCCAGGGCTTGGAAGCGGGATCGTCGCCCAGGTGGCCCAGAGCGACGATCTTGGTGGCGCCAGCTTCCTTGGCTTCGTCGATGGCATCCTGCACGTCAGCGTACAGGGCAGCGCCATCTTCGCCGCCGGCAATGCCGTAGATGTAGTTGCCAGCCTCATCCTGGAAGTAGGCGGGGGTGGACTTGGTGAAGGATTCGGGCGTGGTGATGCCGATCAGAGCAACGCTCTCATCGCCGCAATCGAACACAACATAGCTGGGCAGCACGTTCTCATTACGGGTGTTGTTTTCTTCGTTGTAGAAGTTGCAGCTTACGTAATCGAACTCAGCCCACTCGATGAAGTTCATGGCGCCTTCCATGCCGTAGTCGAACTCATGGTTGCCCAGAGTGGCCACGTCATAAGCAGCGGCGTTCATCAGCTTGATGATAGTCTCGCCCTTGTCCATGGAA
>JAFUPO010000251.1 GCA_017481185.1 Clostridia bacterium
AGAGGGGAACTTTCTTTCAAGAAAGTTCCCCTCTCGCAATATTTATCTCTTACTCATACGTATACGCGCTGACCACGCCGCCCATATTGTCCACCGAGGCAGTGTAGCTGGCCGCGGCCTGAGGCACGGAGATCTCAAAGGTTACTTCATCTTGATAGGCCTGACGGTAGATCTCGTACTTAAGCTCGCCATTTTCATAGATGGCCAGGTGGGGATGCTGGATCAGGTATTCGATATACTCCTCCAGGCACATATCCAATACGTGCATGGCGGCGGCATGGGCAGGGCCCACATAGCGGTAGAGGTTCAGCCGCACGGAAACGCCGGTTTTGGAGGACTTATCCGTGGTGGTCTCAGAGGGATGATCCTTGGTGGGGAAGCGGAAAATGATGCCGTACTTCCAACAGTTTTCGTTAAAATACTTGCCCTGCTCAGTATCCTCAAAGTCTGCATTGGTGACGGAGGTATCGCCCTGCTTATACAGCTTCATATCAAAGGAGAAGCCGGACTGATAATCGCTGGTGCCGGGATAGTTGACTTCCTTGCGGGCTTGGTTTTCAAGAGTTTCGCCATCGTAGCGGCTGGAGAGGCGCTCCACCACCTTGTTCCACAGGTTGGTCTGCTCCTCGTTGGTACGGTAGGCGTTTTGCACGATGTAATTTTCGTGGCCCTGGAGGTTAGCGTCCATGACCAGCATATCAATAGCCTCAGAAGCTACGGGGAAGAGCTTGACATCGTTATCACGCACGGGCACGCGGCTGTTGGTGGCGCTGCGCACGCTGGTTAGGGCCGCATCGGAGAAATCATAGGGAATGGCGTGCCACTGATTGATGAGCATCAGGCCGCCGGTGAGCAGGGTCTGCCGATCCATGGTGACCTTCGCGGCATTTTCTACCGGGAAGGTGGTTAAATCCACCACATCCCAGCCCTCAGTTTTTGCGGCAGGCCAGGCCAGATTTTCGCCGGAGCGGGTGGCGTTTTCATACTCCGCCTTGGCGATGAGATAGGCCTCTTCCTTCTTTTTGTTGGAAGCCTCGGTATCAGCGATCTTCTGGTTAAGGGTATGCTGCTTGAAAGCAGAAATGCCCGTGACCAGCACCGCGCACACAGCCAGCAAAACTGCCAGGGTAATGGTGATCTTCACCAGGGTCTTCATCGGGTTCTTTTTCTTTTGCTTGGTCTTTGCCATATATCTCCCATCCTTTTCTTGGGATGTTCTACCTATGCAACGGCGCAAAAGGGCAGATTCGTCCCTTGGCGCCTAAAAGTAAACATTCGCCCTTCCCCGTTGAAATTCCTGCTAAAATCCATGGGGAATTGGTTTTCATGGTCTGAAAAGGACAATTCAGCCTTATTCTCTTGTATTTTGCCCTGGATTGGGATATCCTATCCTTACCAAACCAGTGCAAAGGAGCGATGATATGTTTTATTATGATTGGACCACGCTGCTGATGATCCCCGGTTTGATCCTGGGTATCTGGGCCCAAGCCAAGGTGTCCGGCGCATACAGCAAATATTCCCGCGTGCCCAGCCGATCCGGCATTACAGCCTCCCAGGCAGCCCAGCGTCTCCTTCGCCAAAACGGCAACACCCGCGTGGGGGTGGAGCCCGTAAAGGGACAGCTGACCGACCATTATGATCCCCAATCAGAAACCCTTCGCCTGTCCGAGGGGGTGTACAACTCCTCCTCTCTGGCCGCCCTGGGCATTGCCGCCCACGAAGCAGGCCACGCCATGCAAAAGTATGAAAACTATGCGCCTATGCGCCTGCGAAACGCCATCGTGCCCGTGGTGCAGCTGGGCTCCAAGGCCTATTTGCCCCTGTTTTTCCTGGGTCTGTTTTTCTCCTGGGAGCCCCTGATGACCATCGGCATCATCGCTTTTGCCCTGACGCTGGTGTTTTCCCTCATCACTCTGCCGGTGGAGTTTGATGCCAGCCGCCGGGGCGTGCAGATGCTGCTCAATGGCGGCTTCATCACCCGGGAGGAGGAACCCCAGGTAAAAAAAGTTCTCTCCGCCGCCGCCATGACCTATGTGTCCGCCGCTGTGACCAGTATGCTCCAGCTTTTGCGCCTGGTGCTTCTCAGCCGCAGAAGAAGCGACTAACGGAAGTAAAAAAGCCGCAAGCCTAAAGGGTTACGGCACAGAGGGTGGATACCCTCGCAGCTAAAAAATCACCCGCCCGGGAGGTAGTCATAAAACAGTTAACAGTCACAGCCCTTTAATGTGGTGTAACTGTTCTTGTATCATTTACTTTTGTGTGATAGTTTGTCAATCTATTATACAGCCCCAAGGGCGCGCTTCTATACGCCCATTGACCTATCGTGCGAAGATCCCTTGCCTCTCCCTGTGGGAGAGGTAAACTATGCCATGCCAAAAGACAACAGCCAATTTGAAAATGCCCGGCGGCTTCGCAGAAAGATGACGTCCCATAAACGTAAGCGCTGGTATTTTTTTCTCCGCAAATATCAAGTGAAAATTTGCAAATAGCGGATTATCGGCAGATTCATTGTGGACTTTTACTGTGCTTTTGCCAAACTGGTTATTGAATTGGATGGATCTCAACATTATAAGCCCCAGGATTTGGCTTATGATACGGAGCGTTCGCACTTCCTGCCTGCTCTTGACCTGGAGGTTTTGCGATTCTCCAATCGAGATACCGACAGGGATTTTTACGGCGTGTGCGCACAAATTGACCTTGCCATTCAAAACCGGCTGCAAGACCCTCTCAGTCACCTGCGGTGACAGCTCTC
>JAFUPO010000252.1 GCA_017481185.1 Clostridia bacterium
AAGCCCTTTGCCGTGCTGCTGGTGCCGTTGGGCTTCGGCGTGTGGCAGATGGCCGCCGCCGCCATCACCGGCTTCATTGCCAAGGAAAACGTGGTTGGCACGCTGGCCGTGTGCTACGGCGTGACCAACTTCATCGACACCGAAGAACTGGCCCTTGTCAGCGGTTCTGCTGAAGTGGCCGGCATCTTCGCCCTGACCAAGGCCGCTGCTCTGGCCTGCCTGATGTTCAACCTCTACACGCCTCCGTGCTTCGCCGCCATCGGCGCCATGAACTCTGAAATCAAGGACCGCAAGTGGATGCTGGGCGGCATCTGCCTGCAGCTGGCCACCGGCTACTCCATCGCCTACTTCGTCTACCAGATCGGCACCCTGATCACCACCGGTTCCTTGGGCGCTGGCTTTGTGCCCGGCCTGATCGCTGTGGCTGCGCTGGTGGCTGTGGTCGTCTACCTGATCCGCAAGGCCAATGCCACTCTGAAAAAGGAATATGAACTGAAGGCTCAGGCGTAACCCATTGAAGGAGTCATTACAATGACGGATTTCATTATCATTGCTATTCTCGCTGTGCTGGTCGGCCTAGCTGCGGCCTATGTGATTAAGGCCAAAAAAAGCGGCCGCAAGTGCATCGGCTGCCCCGACGGGTGCAGCTGCTCCAAGAAGAACGACAGTTCTTCCTGCGGCTGTGGCTGCGGCAAATAAAAATGGCGGCTCTCTCAATTTTGAGAGAGCCGTTTTTTATCCGTTTCCCACCTCGTCGCTTACTTCCAAATCAAGAATCTCTCCGGTTTGGGCATCCACCCGAACCTGGTTTTCTGTATAGGTGGCGCCGCCCCGATGAAGCTGAAATGAGAAGAACCATACCCGCTGCCAGCTGCCTTCTTCCTGAGGACTATAATACATGGATGGCGGCAGCATTCTGGTATTCGCCTGTTCCTCAGGGGTGAAGAGCGCCTTCGCCTCCTGCCAGTAGGCTTTTTCGGCAATGGCCTGGGCTGCTTGCTGATCCATATCCCCCGTCAAGGGAACGCCCGGAATCTCATAGCGGTTTGCAGCCAAATCAGGGTCATACTGCCACCACCACTTAACCGCAAAACATTCAAGGGGCCAGAAAGCTTCTTCGCCATAGGCCTCGTTCCACTGCGTCTCCAAAGTCTCCCAGGTGGCCTCGGTATAGTTCAGCTTTTCGAGGGTTTCCCAGTATTCCAAAGGCAAAAGCTCACTGCGCCAGTAAGATGGCAGTTTTTTCGCCTTGGGTGTGGCAAAAGACGGCGCATTATCTGTCAGCCGCTCAGCCAGCACCAGGGGCGCATACCAGGGTTTATCCGCATAATCTCCCTGGTCTTCCACCTCGCCGGTCTGACCGTCCAATTGAGCGTAGCACACAAACTTCCGGTCAGCCCCCTGGCCCTGAGTGAAGCTGATCTTCCAGTGAACGTTGCTGGGATCATCACCTATATAGATCACATAAGGGGTTAGTTCCTCCCCTGCCCCGCAGGCTTCCCTTGCCAGGCGGATGGCCTCTTCCTCAGGGATATAGGTATAAACCCTGCCGGGTAAAAGGAAGCGTTCATTGCTTACCCTGTAGGCGCCCGGATCGTCGATGGATTCGCCCCGAGCCATAGCTACTGCATGATAGAAGGCCTCCAGCCCCTCCAGGCCCCAATCCAGCATACTTTCGCCAAAAACGGCCCGGAAATCCTCATACAGCTGCCAGTCGCTCAGCCCGCTTTGATACGTGTTGCCAGGGCCATAATAGTGTAAATCCACCACCAAGCCATTGGAAAGCAGTTCAAAAATGTAATAGCCGTTTGTCACCAGATCATCATAGGTCACTGACCACCGTTTCAGGGTGCGATAGGGGCTATCGGTATCCAGTGAATAGGTCATGGAGCGCTTATACCGGTTGGTATCCTTCAAATCTCCCTCAGGCGCCAGCCTTTCAGTGATCAT
>JAFUPO010000253.1 GCA_017481185.1 Clostridia bacterium
ACCGCAGCAATAACGCCCGCAAGCAGGCCAAGGCCAATCACGGCATCATCATGCCCGGCAACGAGGATCTGGATATTCCCGTCCGCTTTGCCCGCTGCTGCTCGCCCGTGCCCGGCGACGACATTGTGGGCTACATCACCCGAGGCCGGGGCGTAACCGTGCACAAAACTGATTGTGTCAACGCCAACACCTCTGAGCAGGAGCGCCAAGTGGAGGTTTCCTGGGCTGAGGAACCCCAGGGCAAGTTTGACGCCTGCATCCAGATCATCGCTTACGATCATGTGAGCCTGCTGGGCGAATTGGCCATGGCCATTGGCGATATGAACGTGCCCATTAACGCCGCCTCTGCCAAGATCAACGCCAAGACCAAAACCTCCACCATCACCATGGTGATCCAGGTCTCCAGCCGCGAACAGGTGGATCGGGTGATGCGGCTGTTGCAGAAGCGCTCGGATATTATCGAAGTTTTCCGGGCGGGGAGCTGAGCAGGGGATGATCCCCTGCACCCCGGTTCCCCATGGAGCAACTGCCTTCGCTTGAGTTGCTTCCGGGTGTAAAATTATAAAATGGTTTTCTTTGGAGAGAGCGCGAGAGAACCTTTCTTTTGCAAAAGAAAGGTTCTCTCGCTAAAAAAGGAGCGGTTCCCATGCGGTGTGTTGTGCAGCGGGTTTCCCAGGCGTCGGTGGTTTCCGAGGGCCAAATGACCGGCCAGATCGAAAAGGGTCTGATGGTGCTGGTGGGCGTGAAGGACGGGGACACGGACAAGGACGTAAAGTATATGGCAGACAAGGTGCCCAACCTGCGCATTTTTGAGGATGAGCAGGAGAAGATGAACCTCTCTGTAAAGGATGTGGGCGGGGCCATCCTGGCGGTAAGCCAATTCACCCTCTACGGAGACGCCCGGGGCGGCCGCAGGCCCAGCTTTATCGCCGCCGCCCGGCCCGAAGAAGCCAACGCCCTGTATGAAAAGCTGGTGGAAGCCTGGCGGGCCCAGGGCCTGAGGGTGGAAACGGGCGTTTTTCGCACCCATATGGATGTGTCATTGACCAACGATGGGCCGGTGACGCTGCTGCTGGATAGTGAAAAGAATTTCTAACGAATGAAGTTTTTTGAGAGGGGAGCGCGAGGGGAGGATCTTTTTTTCAAAAAAGTCCTCCCCTCGCAAAAAAACAATTACTCTTTCACAGCCACGCACTCGATTTCGCACAGCACGTTGCGGGGCAGGGTCTTTACGGCCACGCAGCTGCGGGCGGGCTTTGAGGGCAGGTACTTGGCGTACACGCTGTTGAAGGCAGCGACGTCGCCCATGTCCGCCAGGAAGCAGGTGGTTTTCACCACCTGGCCGGGGGTGAAGCCAGCCGCTTCGATCACGGCCAGCAGATTGGCCAGAGCCTGATGGGCCTGGGCCTCAATGCCCTCGGGGATATTGCCCGTGGCAGGATCCACGGGGATCTGACCGGAGGTGAACAGCATACCGCCTGCCACCCAGGCCTGGGAGTAGGGGCCGATGGCCGCAGGGGCCTTGGGAGTAGAGATCACTTGCATTATATTATCCTCCTTACTTGATGCCAATGCGGGTGCAGGGAGCCTTGCCGTCCACCAGATCCATCAGGTGATGCCGGGCATGACCGATGATCACCGTAGTGCCCTTTACGGCGGTGCTCAGAGCATATTCCAGTTTGGCCCGGGCCCCATTGGCCCCAGCCCGGCTAGCCCCCTGGCAGTTAGACTGCAAGGCGCGCACCAGGGTGGTCAGCTCCTGGGCATCCTTGCCCAGCACCTCCCGCACCAGGGTGGCGGGATCCCTGGGATTTTGATAAATCCCCTCCGTGGAGGTGAGGATCACCAGGGTCTTGGCCTTAACCAGGTCAGCCACCACGGCGGCGGTCTCGTCGTTATCCACGCACTCGTGAACCTCCTCCCCCGCCTGCCGCAGATGAGCCAATTCCATCTTGCGGTTTTCGGTGTCGCTCACCGGGTCATTGTAATTGATGATGGGAATGGCGCCCTGCTTGGCGGAGCGGATCAAGAGCTTTCTAATGTGCTCCCGCTTCTCCGGGTCATTAAAGTGGGTATGCTCCACCAGCACCTGCCTCACGCCATACTCCGGGCGGATAAACTGCCGATAGTTCTGCATCAAAATGGCCTGGCCCTGGGCGGAATAATCCGTTTTATCCTGCTCCGGATCCCCGCATAGTTCGTGGCCCGTGCGCTTGATGTAGTCCAGCCGCCCGATCTCCGTTGCGCCGGAGGTGACCCAGATCATGCCCGGCTTCAGATCGCTGCCGATGCGGGAAAAAATATTGTAGTCAATGTCCTTGTCCTCCCGGCGGATCAGCGCCATGGAGCCAATCTTGCCAACCAGATCAAAGGTGTAGTCCATAGTGGGTATTTTTGCGAGGAGGGAACTTTTTTGTAAAAAAGTTCCCTCCTCGCGCTCCTCCTTCAAAAAACTTCATTTTAAAGAGAAACGCAAGGGCTCTTTTCGTACTTTATTTTACATCAGGGAAGGAAATGCGTCAAATTTTGAGGCTCCGGCGGCGAAACAGTAGCGGCTCTTTGGGACGCTTACCGCCGCTGGAGAACCAATTTTTGCGACGATGCAATTTGGCATAGCATGGATCGCTAGAAAAGCGATTCATACGCCAATATGCCGGTGATGTCTCCATACAAGAGACATCACCTACTTAGCACATTCATCCACTTTTTCGTTTTAAACCGGGGCAGACCTACGACCGCCTTCACCGCCTCCTCCATCATGGAGCAGAGAAAAACGTACTCAATGGGCCACTTGAACACCAGGGCGGCCAGGCCCACCAGAGGCACGCCGAAGCACCACACGGAGAGGCAGTCAAGCACGGTGGAATACACCGTGTCGCCCCCGGCACGCAAAACGCCCACGATGTTGATGGAGTTGAGGCTCCGGGCCCAGAGGAACAGGGCGGAAATGAAGAGGATTTTCAGGGCCATCTCCTGGCCCTCGGGGGAGAGCTGGAAGATGCCTACCAGGGGGCGGCGCAAAACCATTAGCCCCAGGCCCAGGCAAAGGCCCATCAGGGCGGAAAACACCAGCATCCGCTTGGCGGTGAGGTAGGCCAGATCCTTGTCCTCAGCGCCCAGGGCGGCGCCCACCAGGATAGCGCTGGCATTCATCACCCCGTAAATGGCCACAAACACCAGCTCATCCACCGTGTTGTAGATGCCCACGGCAGCTACGGCCTGGTCTCCCAGGCGGCCGTAAAAGATGCTGTACATGGCCATGCCCATGGCCCAGATGCCCTCATTGGCCACCACCGGCAGCACCCGCTTCAAAAAGGCCATCAGGTAGGCCTTATCCGGCAGGGCCATATCCTTGAGGGGGGCGCCTGCGGGCAGCTTTTTCCCGTAGGCGTAGCACATATTGATCAGCATGGCCACCGCTCCGGCGATTACCGTGGCAATGGCAGCGCCCTCAACGCCCAATTGGGGCAGGCCCAAACGGCCAAAGATGAGGCCGTAGTTCAACACCGTGTTCACCACAATGGCCGTAACGCCGGCGATCATGGGCACCACCGTCCGCTGGCCGGATTTCAAACAGGCGGCATAGCAGGAGTCAATGGCTGTGAACAGGTAGCCCACGCCCACGATGCGCAGATAGCTCACTGCATAATCGAAGCTCTCCCCCGGGGGCAGAAAAAGCCCCGTAACCACCTGGGGCGCAAACACCGCCAGCCCTGCAAAAACCAGGGTCACAATGAGGCCGATGCGCAGAGAAAGGCCCAGCACGGTGCGCATTTTGCTGGTTTGGCCGCTGCCGAAATACTGGCTCATGTAAATGCTGGAGCCGGAGGCAATGCCGTACACAAACAATTGAAAAACAAAGGTATACCGGTTTACCTGGGTCACCCCGGCGTAGGGGGCGTCCCCGGGCAGTTGGGAAAGCATGAGTCCGTCAATAATGTGCAAAGAGGCGGTGACCAGGTTTTGAATGATGATGGGCAGCGCCACATAAACGAGCCTTTGGGTAAAGGGCTTATCCCAGCGGAGAGCCGGGCTTTGAAGCAATCGTTTTAGCAAGGAAACATCCTCCCGGCGTCACTCGCCAAAGTACCGGCGCACCAGCCGTTCCAATGAGTTGACGCCGCTGATATAGCCAAAGGAATTATCAAGGGTCAAATCCGCCGCCTTGCGGTAGCGGTCAATGCGGGCGTTGTACATCCGGGGCACCTCGTCAATGCCCTTGGCGGCCAGAAGGGGCCTGCGGTCCAGCTTGATGTCAGACATGATCTGCTCCAATGGCCGGTCGATGAGCACCAGGATGCCCTGGTTGCGCATGATCTCATAGTTTATCGGGTTCAGCACCGCGCCGCCGCCGGTGGACACCACCGCAGGGGGCTCGTCCATCAAGTTAATGAGGGTATTGGTTTCCGCCGTGCGGAAGGCCTCCTCCCCATAGGTGGCAAAGATCTCCGTCACCTGCATATTCAGGGCCTGGGTGATGCGGTTATCCGTGTCGATGTAGGGGAGGCGCAGCCGGGAAGCCAGCTTTTTGCCCAGGCTGGATTTGCCGCTGCCCGCCATGCCGATCAAAAAAATGTGCCGGTCAATCATGGGTTGGCCGCCTCCCTTACCAGGGCCTCCTGCTCCTTGCGGCTTTGGGCCATGATGGTTTCAAACACAGCCTCCACGCCGTCAGCCCAGTGAGGATCCTTTAAAAGCGCCCGGCGGTTTTGGATCACCTGCTTTTCCCTCTGGGAATCCAGCACGGGCAGGCCCTTGGCGATTTTGTATTGTGCCACCTGGCGGCTTAAAAGCATCCGCTCCTCAAACAGCGCCACGATCTTTTGGTCAATGGCGTCCAATTCCAGGCGAATCTGTGAGAGCTCTTTCATGGGTGATCATCCTCCTTAACGGGGGCTTTTTTCAAGGTGAATTCAAAGGCCGCGCCTTGCTCAGCGGGCAAAAGCCGGATGCTTTGCCCGTGCTGTTCCATAATGCGCTGGCAGATGCTCAGGCCCAGGCCCGTGCCCTTGCCGGAGGTGTGGGCCTTATCCCCGGTATAAAACCGTTCAAAGATATGTTCCCGGTCCTGGGGCAAGATTCCTGCCCCGTTGTCGGAAACTGTTACCGCAATTTTGCCGCCCTCATCCTGGCAGGCAATGGCGATCTGCCCTCCCTGGGGGGTGAACTTGATCGCATTATCGATGAGGTTTACCGCCACTTGCTCAATGCGATCCGCGTCGGCGGTAACAAACAGGGTCTCATCGGCAAACTGGGCGTCAATGGCGATGCCCTTGCGATCCACATCATTCATCCGGCGGATCAGCACCCGCCGCAAAAGCTCGCAGATGTCAAAATCCCTAAGGTTCAGTTTCGCATCCTTCTTTTCCATCCGGGACAGAGCCAAAAGATCCGTCACCAATTTGCCCAGCCTGCGCACCTCGTCGGATACGATGGACAGATACTTTCCATGCTCCTCGAGGGGGATGGTGCCATCGGCCATGCCCTCCACAAAGCCTTGGATGCTGGTCATAGGGCTGCGCAGCTCGTGGGACACATTGGCCACAAACTCCCGGCGGGAATCCTCCAGTTGGCTTAACTGCCCGGCCATGGCGTTAAAGGAGGCGGCCAATTCGTCGATCTCCTTCACCCTGGATTCCGGGGCCCGGGCCTCAAAATCACCCTTGGCCATGCGCCCGGCAGCCTCCGCCATACAGGTCAGGGGCCGGGTGATCCTTTTGACATAAAAGAATACCGCCAGGGCAGCCGTCAGCATCGCCGCTGCGGTGACCAGGCCTACCTGCCAGGCCAGGTCAGCGTATTCCGCCCGGATGATCTGCGCGGGGGTGTGGATAAAGGTAGCCCCCAGCACCTGGCCGCTCTGCACCCAGGGCACGCCTACAATGAACATAAGCCCGCCCTCGGCCCCGGGCACATCTGCCTGGGTTTGTATCTCCTGCCCCTGCAAAACCGTGTACAGGGCCTGAAAGATCTCCTCCAGGTTCAGCATGGCGGTAAAATCCGGATTATTCTGGTACAGGGTGGAAAGGTTCCAGCTCAGCCGTCCCTGCCTGTCCACCACCATGATGTAAGCGCCAAAGTTCTGATAAACGCTCTGGGCCTTCCACTCAATGTACTTGTCCGTGGTGTTTTCACGGCCCAGGTAGCGGTTGGGCATGGCATACTGGGTCTGGCTGGCTAGATAGGCAATCTCCCGGGCTTCCTTTTTCAGTTCCTCCATGCGGGCGTTGATCCTCTGATCACGGATGCTGAAATAAAACAGCACCGAGGCCGCGCCCATAACTGCCAGGATCACCGCCATAAACATGGAAAACAGCCGGGCAAACATACTGCGAAACATAATGCGCCCCTTACTTGATCTCAAACTTATAGCCTACGCCCCACACCGTGCGGATGTGCCAGCCCAATTCTTCGCAGCCGGGCAGCTTTTCACGCAGGCGCTTGATGTGCACATCCACCGTGCGGCTGTCGCCAAAGAAGTCAAAGCCCCACACTTGCTCCAACAGCTGCTCACGGGTGGACACCATGTTGGCATGGGAGGCCAGAAAATAAAGCACCTCCAGCTCCTTGGGAGGCATCTCCACAGGCTTGCCCTGGTAGTGTACCTCGTACTGGGAAAGGCTGATGGTCAGCCCCGGGAAGGAAACGGCGTCGTTCTTCTCCCTATCAGAGGCCTTCATTTGCGTGCGGCGCAGAACGGCCTTCACCCGGGCCACCAGCTCCTTGGGTTCAAAGGGCTTGGTGATGTAATCGTCTGCGCCCAATTCCAGCCCCAGCACCTTATCAAAGGTCTCGTCCTTGGCTGTGAGCATAATGATGGGGATCTGGCTGGTTTGCCTAACGGCCCGCAGAACCTGCCAGCCATCCATGCCCGGCAGCATCACATCCAGCAAAACCAGGCTGGGAGGCATCCGCCGAAAGGCGGCCAGGCCCTCATCACCCCGGTCTGCCAGGGTCACGTCAAACCCTTCCTTTTCCAGATACAACTGCACCAGATGGCTGATATTGGGGTCGTCATCCACCAGCAAAATATGCACCTTGTCGTTCATAGGCACCTCCTGAGTACGGAGTTTTTGCGAGAACCCTTTCCTTTTAGGAAAAAGTAAAGGGTTCTTTCGCAAATCATTACGTTACTTCAACGTTACCACCGTCACGCCCTACTCGCCTTCACCGTAAACGCCCAGGCGGTAGCTTTTCACGTGGGGGTGGCGCTTCAAATGCTGCTGGATGCCAGCGCGCAAAATGCCGGTGCCCTTGCCGTGGATGATGGATACCTCCCCCAGGGCCGCCAGCACCGCTTCATCCAGGTACTGGTCCACCTGGGGCAAGGCTTCATCCAGGGCGCAGCCCCGCACATCCAATTCCATGGGCACGGTGCGGCTGGCAGCGCCGGTCTTTACAAAGGTTTTGGTCTTTGGCTTGGGCGCTTCCTCCTTTACCAGCCGCAGCTGGGTCAGGTGCACCTTCATTTTCATAATGCCTGCCTGGATCTGCACCTCGCCCTTTTGATCGGGCTTAGACAGCACGGTGCCTTTGGTGTTCAGATGGATGATCTCCACCAGCTGCCCCACCTTTACATCCTTGGGGGGCGGGGTCACGTTGGTGGTGGGCATTTGCAGTCCTTCTGAAAGCTGGTCGATGCCCTCCTCCAGGCGCTTGCGCAATTGGGCTGCCTCATGGCCGGGGGTCATGCCCTGCTTTTTCATCTTTTTCAGGTCTGCAATGACCTCTTCAGATTCACGGCGGGCATTTTCCAGGATGCGCTTGGCCTCTTCCTTGGCTTTGCGCAGGTTCTTTTCCCGCTGCTGCTCCATCTCCTGGCGCAGCCGCTCGGCAGCGTCCCTTAAGCGAGAGGTTTCCCGGCTGGCCTCCTCGGCCAGGGCCCGCTCCTTTTCCGCCACCTGCCGGTGATACTCGGCGTTGGCGATCACGTCTTCAAAGCGGATGGACTCCTTGGAAAGAAGCTCCCGGGCGTCGTCAATGATCGCGTCAGACAGCCCCAGCTTTTTGGAGATTTCAAAGGCGTTGGATTTGCCCGGCACGCCGATGGACAGCCGATAGGTGGGCCGGAGGGTCTCCACGCTGAACTCCACGGAGGCGTTTTCCACCCCGGGGGTGGACAGGGCAAAGGCCTTGAGTTCACTGTAATGGGTGGTGGCCAGGGTGCGCACCTTGCGCTTTAAAATGGTGGTCAATATGGCCTGGGCCAGGGCCGCGCCCTCGGTGGGATCCGTGCCTGCGCCCAATTCGTCAAAGAGCACTAGGTCAGAGGGGGTCACATTTTCCATGATGCCAACAATATTGGTCATGTGGCTGGAGAAGGTGGACAGGCTCTGCTCAATGGACTGCTCATCGCCAATATCCGCAAACACCTGGGGGAAGAAGGACAGCTCCGTGCCCAGATCCGCAGGCACCTGCAAACCCGCCTGAGCCATCAGGGTAAACAGGCCCACGGTTTTAAGGGTCACAGTTTTGCCGCCGGTATTGGGGCCGGTGATCACCAGGGTGGAAAAATCCTTGCCCAGCCACAGGGTGGAGGGCACCACCTTTTTAGGATCGATGAGGGGATGCCGCCCCTTGATGATGGACACCCGGCCCTCCCGGTTCATTTTGGGGATGCAGCCGGTCATGTTCCGTGAAAGCTGGGCCTTGGCAAAGCAAAAGTCCAGCTCCGCCAGGAAGCCCACACTGTCGGTAAGGGACATGGCATAGGGGGCCACCTGGGCGCTGAGAGCTTGGAGAATTCTTTGAATCTCCTGCTGCTCCTTTACTTCCCATTCCTTGATTTCGTTGTTCAATTCCACCACAGCCATGGGCTCAATGAAGAGCGTGGCCCCAGAGGCGCTCTGATCATGGACCAGGCCCGGCACCATGGATCGGTGCTCCTGCTTTACCGGCAGCACATACCGGTCGTTGCGCAGGGTCACAATGGGGTCCTGCAAACACTTTTGATAGGTGGCGCTGCGCACCATGGCATTAAGCTTTTCCTTCACCTTTTCCGTGGCCCGGCGCATACTTTTGCGAATATTGAACAGCTCCGAGGAGGCCCGGTCCGCGATCTCATCCTCCGACAGGATGGCCTGGGAAATATCCTCCTGCAAATGAGGCACGGTGGTGATCAGCATGGCCTTCTGGGTCAGCCGAGGGGTGTTTTCACGCTCGGTGATCAGCGCCTTTTTTGCCCCCTGGCAGGCCCGAAGGAACACGGCGATCTCAAGCAGCGCCCGGGGGGCCAGGGTCGCCCCTTTATCCGCCAGGGCCAGGGCGGGCCGCACATCGGAAAAATCATAGAGGGGGTTGCCGCCCACGTAGTTCAAAACCACCAGGGCCTCCTCCGTTTCCTCCTGAGCCTCCTGCACCTGGGTGAAATCGTCGTAGGGAACCAGGGCACGGCATTTTTCCGCCCCCAGGGGGGTCAGGGCCAGGGAGGCCAGCTGCTCCCGGATCTTGGTGAACTCCAATACCCGAAGGGTCTTTTCAGTCATCATAGCGGTATCCTTACTCCACCGGGCGCGTCCAGTGCCCAGCGGTGGTCTTGTCATGCTCAATGCCCATAAGGCTGTGCACAGGAATGAAGCCCTTTGCTTTCAAAGCAGCCTCCTGCTGCGTGAGATCCAGGGTGCGGCTGTTGTACACCCCCACCAGGCAGCCGGAAGGCAGCCGCGTGCGCAAAAGGGGGAAGCGCTCGCCCATCCGGTCAGTCAGGTGCTGGCCCGCCAAGGAGCTCGCAGCCCGCTGATCGCACAGGCGGCAGGCCGCATGGCCTTTTTTGAGGCCCAGGGCCGTACGGGCGGGGCAGTGGTTAAGCACCATCAGCCGCTGGGAGCCATAGGTGGTCACCAACAGGGGGTATCCCTCAAGGGCCTCCAGCTCCCGGCCTGTCAATTCCGGCGAGGCAAAGGCGAACTGGCAGCCCCAGTCGTACACCGCCTGGGCAGCCTCCCGGTTCATAATGGGAATCCCGGGCCCCGCCCCGTAGGGCACGGGCCAATCCATCCCCAACTGCCCCACGGTGCCCAGGGCCACCCCGGCAATGGGGTGCGCCTTGAGCCACTGGCATAATTTCTCCAGATAATCCTGGGTGCACTGGGGCGGCAGAAGAAGCCAGGCGCCTTCCGGCACGGCGAGGGAATCCAGCTCATAGCTTTCCGGCTCGTAAAGGGTGAGGTCAGCCTGCTCCTTGCCGGTGCGGGTGATCACCGCTGAGACGATGGCCATTTTCGGCGGCTCCCGGTGAGGGAGCACCGTGGGAGAAAGGGGCTTTCGCCTTTCAAAGGCGGCGATGCGCGCTGCGGTCAGCTTTTCAAGCCCCTCCCGGCGGATGGCGTTCAGGGCGGAAACCGGCACAAAGGCGCCGGCAGTTTTGACGGCGACGCCCCCGCATTGGAAGGCTGTGCCGCCCATCTTCATCAGGGAAGCGGCAGCGCTTTCCTCGCTTAAGGGTCGGCTCTGGGCGGGGGATACGGTCTCCCCCGTTACGGTCACTTCGCTGATGCCGTCACTTAGGCTCAGCTTCAAAGGATGCCCGGGGTAAGCCTCCAAGGCCATGGTTACTGGGATCAGGGGCGCTTTCATCCCCTGGGCGGCCTTCATCTGCTCTGCATCGGTGAGGCGCACCAGGCTGTCGCCAGGCTCTACAGGGCTGTCAGGCCGCAGGCGGATGCGGGCCGTTTGCCCAGCAAACACGTTGGGCCCTGCATAAATGGCGTCGGTGTCCTGGCGGCCTCTGAACTGCAAGCCGTCCCCGTCGTGCAGATCCCGATCCAATAGCACCTGGGCGAAGCCGCCCTTCACCGCCAGCACCTTGCCCATGTTCAGGCCCTCGTGGTTCACCCGCTGGGGGTAGATGACCCCCGCGTCCTCATCTGCGGCGGCATAGCCGCCCATGAAGCCGCCCCGGTTGAAGATCTGCAAAAGGGCTTCCTTTTCGGCAAGATCCGCAGGGCGGAAGCGCTTGCTTTTTAAAGCGTCCAGAGCCTGCCGATAGCTGCTTGTCACTGTGGCCACATACTCGGGGCGCTTCAAGCGACCCTCGATTTTCAGGCTCCTAACCCCGGCCTTGTGAAGCTTATCCAGATGATCCCTTAAACAAATATCCCGGGGAGAAAGCAGTGCGCCCCGATAATCGCCCATGCGGTAATTCAGCCGACAGGGCTGGGCGCAGCGGCCCCGGTTGCCGCTTCGGCCGCCCACCATGGAGGAAAACAGGCACTGGCCGCTGACCCCCACGCATAATGCGCCGTGAACAAAGGTTTCCACCTCGATGCCCGTATCCGCGGCCTTTTTGATTTCCTCCAGCGAGCACTCCCGGGCCAGCACCACCCGGTCAAAGCCCCACTTTTTCGCAAACCTGGCCCCGGCGGCATTGTGCAGGCACATCTGGGTACTGGCATGGATGCGCAGGCGGGGGAACCTTTCGCGAATCAATTTCGCCACGCCCACGTCCTGCACAATCACCGCGTCCACGCCGATTTCTTCCAAAAGCCCCAGCACTTCAAGCACCTGGGGCATTTCAGCCTCCTTGATCAGGATGTTCACTGTCACATGGACCCGCACATGGCTCAGGTGGCACAGGGCCACCGCCCGGCGCAGCTCCTCCTCGTTGAAGTTGCCCGCGCCCGCCCGTGCGCTGAAAGCTGTGTAACCCAAATAAACGGCATTTGCGCCGCTGTTCACCGCAGCCTCCAGGGCCTCAAAGCTGCCTGCCGGGGAGAGTAGTTCCATCATAATACGAATGCTGAGGGCGAGGGGAAAACTTTCTTGAAAGAAAGATTTTCCCCTCGCGCTCCCCTTTCAAAGAACTTCATTTAGGAGAGAAATGCGTGAGGAGTCCGGGGATTCAGCCCATAGCAGCACCCGGAATCAAGCTGTGTCATCCGGGCGGATACAGGATCCATATGCCCCGCGTGTGGGGGAAGTTAAGAGTGAAGAACTAAGAGTGAAGAGTTTTAGTTTCTTATTTCCACCCGGAAGCAACCAGAACGAAGCGCATTGCTCCTTCGGGAGCTGGGGTCCAGGGGGTCACCCCCTGGTCGGGCACTGCGTCCAGGCGCAGCCTGGCACCCGGAAGCAACCGTGCAAAAGGAGACTGCCCCTTCGGGTGCTGAACGGCGGCTCAGCCGCCCGGGCGGATACAGGATCCGCCCCTACAATACGCGGTGTAGGGGGGCATTGCATATGCCCCCGAAACGCTACACCCGGAAGGAATTAGGCAAAAGGCTGTTGCCCCATCGGGAACCGAGCTCAGCCCTGGTCACCCCCTGGCTTTGTTTCTTAGCTCCATCAAGTCCCGGCGCAGGCGGGTGTTTTCATCGTGGGCCTTCATCAATTCGTCAGCAATGTTCAAACAGGTAAACAC
>JAFUPO010000254.1 GCA_017481185.1 Clostridia bacterium
AGCGTGCCGGCGCCGCCGATGATGGAGAAGAGCAGAATCTGCACGGACATGTCATAGCCCAGCACGCGGTTGGGATCCAGCGTGTTCATAAACTGCGCGTAGAAGGTGCCGCCCAGGCCCATCATGAAAGCAGAGATCATGTTAGCCTTCAGCTTCATGCCCATAACATTAACGCCCAGGGAGTTAGCAGCCGGGGGATTGGTGCTGATGGCCTGGAGATAATAACCCATCTTGGAGTTCTTCACATACCAGGAAACCAGGATACCAACGATCAAAAGACCCAGCAGCAGATAGAAGTAGCCTACATTGCTATCAAACTGCATATTGGCCAGCCCGCCGCCCCGCCACTTGATGGCAAAGCTCAGAGAGCCCTTGGTCTTGTAGCCCAGAATCACCTTATTGTTGGTGAAGAGCAAGCGGATGATGTGGAGCATAGCCACGGTGCCCAGGGCGAAGTAGGAGCCCGAGAGGCGGAAGGTAACGGAGCCGATAATTAAGGCGAACAGCGCGCAGACAGCGCCGCCGATGAACATACCGATCCAGGGGCTGATGCCCTCATAGTGGAACAGCACTGCGGACACGTAAGCGCCGATACCGATGAACACGCCGTTACCAAGGGCCATCTGGCCAGCATAGCCGCCAACGATATTCCACATGGAGGTGAAGTAGGCGAAGATCAGAATGTTAATCATGTACTGAAGCGGCAGCGCATCAGTCACGAACTGCGGAATCAGCAGAAGGACCACCAGCAGAGCGCCGAGGAAGATATACTGCTTTGTTTTGTTATTCTTCATCATATACGACTCAGCCCTCCTTCCTTACATTGAGATCTTCTTGCCCAGCAAGCCATAAGGCCGGAACAAGAGGACCAGCATAAAGATCACGAACACAGCGGTCTGAGCAACGGAGTCGTTGAAGAACAGCTTGCCCACGCACTCGATAACGCCAACCACCAGGCCGCCCAAGAGAGCACCCATGGTGCTGCCCATGCCGCCCAGAATAACGATAACGAAAGACTTAAAGCTGTACACGGTACCGATGTCGGGGTTCAAGGTGGAATAGGGCAGCAACAGCGCGCCGGACAGACCCACCATGGCGATGGAGATACCGAAGGCGATGTTGTAGATCTGCTTCATGTTCACGCCCATCAGAGAGGCCACGTGACGGTTCTGGCTAGTGGCGCGGATGGCGCGGCCAGTTTCAGACTTCTGCAAGAAGAAGTACAGAATCAGCGTGGAAGTCAGAGCGATGGCGAAGGAGATAGACTTGGGGATGGAAATGAAGATGCCCATCAGATTAAAGGACTTGGCCGTGTAAGGGGTCACAGCAGACAGGTACTGAGGCCCGATGAAAGCCAAGACGCCATTGGAGAGAACCATACCCAAACCTGCGGTAAACAGCAAAACGGTGGTAGGCTCCACAGCAGTCTCACGAGCCAGCATATTGGAGATGACGGTCTTCTGAAGGAAGAAGCCCACCGCAAACATCGCCACGGCCGTAAGGAACATGATCAGATAGGGATCCAGACCCATCGCGTTGAAAATGAAGTAGGAGATGTACATACTAACCATGAGCAATTCGCCCTGGGCCCAGTTGATGATACGCATGACGCCGAAGGCCAGGCTCAGACCCACAGCGATCGTAGCGTACACGCCACCAATCAGCAATCCATCGATGATAGATTGCAGACACATTGTGACAGTCATGCTTTTAACCATCCCTTTCGTGAAGTTTCAAGTGTCTGGTGTAGGAGTCTGCCATATCTAAATCGACGCTTACGAAGATAGAAGAACCGCCAACGCTCAGCTCTCTTCCATCTGAAAACGATTTAGGTACAAAACCATTCTATCACCGATCACCTTTGTTGTAAATATTATAGTGTTTTCGAGTTTTTCTTGCAATGTTCACAGTGACAAAAATAGACTTTCATTTTTGTTCAAATGCACATGACGGATGGATGGAAATTTTGCTTATAAAAATGTTGAAATGTCGCGAATTGTCCGTTATACTTATAATATAAATATGTGGTATTTGCCTAAAAGGAGTGAATCCCTTTGAGCATCATCAGTCATGAATTGGCCCAGAAGCTGGTCAATTATATCATGAAAATCGTTCCATACAATATCAATATTATTGATGAAAGCGGCATCATCATCGCCTCCGGACACCCAGAGCGGATTGGTCTGGAGCACAAAGCCGGTCTCGCCGCGATTCGAAATAATCGCATCGAGGCAGTTTCCGTCAGCCAAAATGGTATGAAACCGGGCGTTAATCTGCCGATCAATTACCGCGATAGCCTTTGCGGCGTTGTGGGCATCAGCGGCCCTGTGGATGAAATTATGAGCATTGCAAGCCTGGTGCGCTGCACCATTGAGCTGTTGATTGAGCAAGAGGCCCTGCTCAACACCCGGCAGGCCAGCCATTTGGTGAAGGCTCAGTTTCTCCATGAGTGGCTGAATCTCTCCAGCCCTCCCACCGCCGAG
>JAFUPO010000255.1 GCA_017481185.1 Clostridia bacterium
CGCTGCTAGATACCCTCCAGGATCTGGCCAACAGCGCCAATCTGGCTTTGAAAAAGAACGGTCTTCCGCCCCACCCTACCGACGCCTACCGTTATTTTGTAGGAGACGGCGTACATAATCTGATTCGGCGGGCGCTGGGCGACCGTCAGGAGCTTTTCGATCAAGTCATGGCAGACTATCGGGCCATCTATGCCAGGAACCGTGAAATAAACACCTGTCCCTATCCGGGCATCGAGGCTATGCTGGAAGCTCTTAGGCAGCGCGGCATCAAAGTTTGCGTATTCTCAAACAAGCCTGACAGCGACACACAGGCGGTGATTCGCCATTATTTTCCCCACTATCCCTTCGAGGTAGTTCGGGGCAGCCTGCCAGGGGTAGGCGTAAAGCCCGATCCTGCCGGAGCCAACGCCATCGTTAAGGCCCTCGAAATCCCCAAGGAGGAGCTTTTATACGCTGGAGATACCTCTACGGATATGGATTGCGCCCGCAACGCTGGCATCGCTTCCATTGGCGTTACTTGGGGCTTTCGTCTCAGAGAGGAGCTAGAAGCGCATCAGGCCCGATGGATTGTGGATGATCCCATGGAGATTGTGACCCTCTGCGGCTAATAATAAAAGCAGCTATACCAATATCACCCCTTTGCGGCATAAAGCGCCGCAAATCGGGATGTGGTATAGCTGCTTTTTTTCGGCATTTTAAAATAGCTTGCTGACCATTTCAAGGATGGTTTCAGTAACCTTTTCCTCCTGGGGGCCATCCACCACCAGAATCATGTCGCCTGCGCCAGTTCCCAGGGATAAAAGCCCCAGCATGGACTTGGCGTTGACGATCTTATCCTTGCGCTCGATCATGATCCTTGCCTCAAATCGGTTGGCCACCTGAACGAACTGTGCGGCTGTTTTCCGCTGGAGCACCTGTCCATCAGGAAATGCGATAGGGGTTCTGGTCATTGGGAATCCTCCTCTGCGGGCTGTTGTGCTTTTTCCAAATCCTGCGCCAATGCCATCAGGCGGCGCAGCCGGTGGTTGACCCCGGATTTTCCAATGGGCGGATCCAACAGATCTCCCAACTGCTTCAAATTCGCCTCCGGCTTTTCCAAGCGGAGATAAGCGATCTCTTTCAAAGAGGGCGGCAGCGAGTCCAGTCCTCGAGCGATAGCCATCGCTTTAATTGCCTCAATCTGCCGCTGGGAAGCATCCAACTGCTTCTCCATATTGGACTGGTCACAGTTCATAACCCGATTCACCTGGTTGCGCACATTTTTGCGCACACGCGCATTTTCAAAGGCCATCAGCCCTTGATGTGCGCCCATTAGGGTCAGCATATCAGCGATATGCTGGCTATCCTTGAGATAAACGATCTCCGACCCCTTGCGAACTACGCTGCGGCCAGGCAGCTCCGCCTTTTCGAACAATTTCAGAAGGGTCTTTTTTAACCCTGGATCTGCGGCAACGATCTCAAAATGATACCCTTTTTCAGGGTTCGTCATAGAGCCTGCACCTAAAAAGGCTCCGCGAATAAAGGCCCGGCGGCAGCACTGGCGGGTCATAGCGTGACGGGGCACCGTGCGTTTCAGGGAGAGAAGGCCGTTCTCCTCCTCCATCATATGAAGGGCAAGCAAAAGCTTCTGAGCAGCTTCATCATCCAAGGTCAGGATGCAGCTGCGGCGGCCCCCCAGCCGGGCGTGCTGTACAAAATGAAGGGAGGGAGTGATCCCCAAACGGGTACGGATCAGCAGAAAGATTCGTCGGGCCAGGGCAGCATTTTCCACCCGATAGGTAACCCTCACCTTTCCCCCGCCCCTAAGGGATAGGGAGCCGGAGGTCTGGGTCAGGGCGCCGATCTCGTGGAGCATACAGCAGTTCTTGCCCAAGGGCAGGCGAACCAGTTCTTCCTTCACAGTGGATGAAAAGGACACGATTGTTCTCCTTAATCAGTCGTTTTCCAATGGGCCTGCTCTAGGTCCAGATCTCGATGGTTCACGTCCACCCGGAAGGACTTATCCCGCAGATAGGCTGCAATGCTCTCTGCAATAGCCACCGAACGATGCGCACCGCCGGTACAGCCAATGGCGATCACCAACCGGTGCTTGCCTTCATCCTGATAGCAGGGCAGAAGAAAGTCAAGCATATCTTTGACCTTGGTCATAAACGTTTGGGTCACCGGGTGATCCATTACAAAGTTTCGCACCTCTGCATCCAGGCCCGTCTGATGGCTCAGCCCTTCAATATAAAAGGGGTTGGGCAAAAAGCGTACATCAAAAACCAGGTCTCCCTGGCGAGGGAGGCCCCTCTTGAAACCGAAGGACATAACCTCCATGCGCATCGCCTTGGCATCGGTGGTGGTATCCAAAATATCTGAAAGCATCTTTTTCAGCGCCTTGGGTTTGAGCACCGAGGTATCAATCAAATAGTTAGCCGTTTCCCGCAGAGGCTGCAATCGTTCCCGCTCCTGGGCGATGGCTTCCACCAGGCCTATGGAATCCGTAGCCAGGGGATGATCCCGCCGAGACTCCTTGTAGCGGCTCACCAGCACATCATCGCTGGCTTCAATAAACAAGGTTTCGATCTGATAGCCTACCTCCCGGGCTTCCTTGATGACCTTGCAAACCGCCTGAGCGTCAAAAAACTCGCCGCTGCGCACATCTACCGAAAGGGCTACAAGCGGAATCTGCATGGAGGTGTTTTGGCAAGCCTCCATAAACTTGACCATCATCATAGGCGGCAAGTTGTCCACACAAAATGCGCCCATATCCTCAATATGGCGAACTGCCACCGTTTTGCCCGCGCCCGATAAACCTGTAAGCAATAAGAACCGCATCAATAAACGCCTCCATCCCTCAGACGGGAATAACAGGCCCGTCCTCCCCTATAATTCTTACCTCTGGCTCCAGCCAAACGCCTTTTTGCTCCTGCACCGTCTTTTGCACTAGCGCCATCAGCGCCATAAAGTCAGCCGCCGTGCCGTTGTAGGCGTTGGTTAAAAAGCCCGCGTGCTTGGGGCTGACCTCCGCGCCGCCCACCCGGGCGCCCTTCAGCCCGCACTGGTCGATCAGCGTGCCTGCAAAATATCCTGTAGGCCGCTTAAAGGTGCTGCCCGCGCTGCACACCGTTAAAGGCTGCTTTTCGCGCCGCTGCCGGTTCAGCTCCCTCATCTGGTTTAAGATTTCCGTCTTGGAGCCGGGCTTGAGCTCAAAATAAACGTCCGTAATGATAAAACCCTCGCGCTGCGCGCGGCTGCAACGATAGCCAAAGTCCATTTCCTCATTGGTCAGGTAAACAAACTCACCTTCCAATGTAACACCCTCGATGTGCTCGATCACCTGGCTCAGCTCCCCGCCATAGGCGCCAGCATTCATAAACGTGCCGCCGCCCACCGTGCCGGGGATACCCGCCGCAAAGGCTAAGCCCTCCAGGCCCGCCTGAGCTGCCGCCTGTGAAGCCGCTGCCATCATAGCGCCGCCCTGGGCATACAGCCGGTTCCCTTCCACATTTATTTGGCTCATGGCCGAGCCAATCTTAAGGGTCAGGCCACGGATGCCCCCATCCTTTACCAACAGGTTGGAACCGTTGCCTATTACCGTTACCGGGATATGCCGAGCCCTAGCTGTTTTCAGCAGCCAGGCCGCTTCTTCTCTGCTGCCGGGCTGAGCCAAAATATCGGCCGGGCCACCCAGGGCCAGCGTGGTATGCCGAGCCATAAGCTCCATACAATCCACACGGCCTTGTTTAAACTGATGCCTGATCTCTTCAACAAGCTGCGCCAGCTGCTGAGCAGGCACTTCATTCACCATATGTCATTCCTCCGTCCTTATTATTTTATCGTAAAACAGGCTGACAAGCAAGAGAGCATTTGCTCCTTTCGTCGGTTTTAGCCTAATCGGAACGAAAGAAAAACATAACTTCTTTTTTTAGAAAATAGCAAGCGCCTTGCCTGATGCCCCTTTGGACTTTATAATGATGAAAACAAATAACAGGAGGATGCTTATGGTCATTCGCCAAGCCTGCCCCGCCGATCTAAAGAGGGTTGCCGCCATCTACGATGCCATTCACACTGCCGAAGAAGCTGGGCAATGCACCACCGGCTGGGTTCGCGGCGTTTACCCGACCCTTCAAACAGCTGAGGCTGCCCTGGCGCGAGGCGACCTATTTGTGGGCGAAGCCAAGGGCAAGCTCGTTGGCTCTGCCATCATCAATCAGCATCAGACGGATGCGTATACCTCTGGGCCTTGGCAGCATCCAGCCCCCGACAACGAGGTGATGGTGCTTCATACCTTAACGATCGATCCTTCGGTTTCCAGAAGGGGGTATGGCAGGGCTTTTGTAAAATTCTATGAGGATTACGCCCTTGCAAATGGCTGCCGATACCTACGCATGGACACCAACGCCCGAAATGCCCGGGCGCGCGCCATATACAAAAGGCTGGGATATGATGAAATCGCCATCGTTCCCTGCTGCTTTAATGGCATTGAAGGGGTGCCATTAGTGTTGCTGGAAAAAAAGCTGTAACATAAAGCAAGCGGCCTCCATCGCAATGGAGGCCGCCAATTTGTTGTTTTACCTTGATCCCTTGTCGTAGGGGATGCCCTCAGCCTTGGGAGCGCGGGAATTCTTACTGGTCAGGGCCAGAACGATCAGGGAGATGATGTAGGGCAGCATATTGTACACGTTGCCGGGGATGTTCAGATTGGCCAGGAAATCAAAGCCGGTGTACACGTTGCTCAGGGAACGGAACAGGCCGAAGAGCAGCGCAGCCATGGCGATGCGCATGGGCTTCCACTGACCGAGGATCATAACAGCCAGGGCCAGGAAGCCGAAGCCGGCCACGCCGTTTTCAAACTTCCATTCGCTGACGCCGGCGGTGATGTACACCAAACCGCCAATGCCGCCCAGGATACCGGAGATGATCACGCCAGCATAACGCATCTTGTACACGTTGATGCCAACGGAGTCAGCCGCCTGGGGATGCTCGCCGCAGGCCTGCAGACGCAGACCGAACTTGGTCTTGTTCAGCAGCACATAGGATACCACCAGCAGGATCAGCGCCAGCAGCATGAACCAGTTGAATTCAAAGCCGCCGATATTGACCAGGAAGGCCTTTTTGGCGTTGATGTACTGAATGGTGGAAGACACGTCATCCGGATTGGCAGCGGTGTTGATGGCCTTCACGATAACGGTGGCAGCGGCGGTGCCCAGCAGGTTCATGGCCGTACCCACCAGGGTCTGGTCAGCCTTGAAGTTGATGGCAGCCACAGCCAACAAGAGGGAAAACAGAGCGCCGAAAAGCAGTGCCGCCAGAATGGAAAGCAGGATCACCGTGAACGCGGAGGCGCCGTCAGGCAGATAACGCATAACCAGCGCGCCGCCCAGAGCGCCGAACACCATGATGCCTTCCAGGCCGATGTTGATAACGCCTGAATGCTCGGAGAAACAGCCGCCCAGAGCGACCAGAAGGAGAACCGATGCGAAGATGAGCATATATTGGAGCAGCAGGATCATTTCGTGTCGCCTCCCTTCAGAATGGTCTTCTCAGCCTTGCGGTCGATCACACGGTTCATGCAATGCTTAAAGAACAGCACAAAGCCGCACAGGTAGATGATCATGGACGAGATAAAATCGGAGATCTGGGAGCAGTACATGGTCTTATCCACGTAAGCGCCGCCGGAGGTGATGTGCTGGATGAAGAAGGAAGACAGCACAGCGCCCAGGGGATTCAGACCGCCCAGGAAAGCGGCGGCGATGCCGTTGAAGCCCATGGCAGGCACGGAGGACTGGGTGCACATCCACTCCTCAAAGCCGCTCTGATAGAACATGGAAGCGCCCACCGCAGACAGACCACCGGCGATGGCCATGGTCAGGATGGTGTTGTACTTCTCGCGCATACCCGCGTACTTGGCGGCATTCTTGTTCAGGCCCGTGGCCTTGAGCTCATACCCCAGCTTGGTCTTGGACAGCAGAACCCAGATGAGGATGGCGATAATTACCGCGATGGGAATGGCGATGGTCACATAGGTGTTCTTGGTAAACAGAAGGTGCAGGCCCATGTTGGGCAGCAGCGCACCAGGGTTTACAGACTTCAGGGTCAGGGTGTAGGGGCTGGCCACATCCTTCACCGTGCTCAAAAGGGCGTTCACAAGATACAAGGTGATCCAGTTGAGCATGATGCAGGAGATAACCTCGTTCACGTTGCGGTAAGCCTTCAAAGCGCCAGAGATGAGACCCAAGAGGGCGCCGGCAGCCATGGCAGCCAGCATACTGGCCCACCAGGGCCAACCCCATGCCAGCGCCGTGTACAGGCAAGCGCCTGTGCCCGCCACATACTGGCCGGCAGCACCGATGTTGAACAAGCCCACCTTATAGGCAAACAGAACAGAGAGGCTGCACATAACCAGGGGAGCCGTTTTGACCAGGGTATTGCCCAAGTTTTTGAGCTGCAGGGCAGAACGGCTATAGGTCCAGAAGTTCTTGAGCACAGCCATAATGGCGTCCCAAGCGCCTGCAGGATTAATGATCAGCAGCGCCACATAACCAATCAGCACGCCCAGCACAACGCACAAAAGCGAGGCCAGCAGGGTCTGAACGCCAGGTTTTTTCAAGAGGGGGGTACGCTTTGCTTCCAGGCCGTCACATCTCCATTCTCTTGGAACCTGCC
>JAFUPO010000256.1 GCA_017481185.1 Clostridia bacterium
TCTGCCCTGATGACCACCACCGTGCCCAGCATGGAGGCTACCATTTCTTTGCTCCATGGCGAGCGGCCAGGCATCAAAATCATGGTTGGCGGCGCAGTGCTTACCCAAGAGTATGCCGCCCATATGGGCGCCGACTTTTATGCCAAGGATGCGATGGCTGCCGTGACCTATGCCCAGCAGGTTTACGGCACGAACGGAACATGATATAATCGGTTCAAGAGGTGAAGCAGTATGTATATGACTGACATCATTACCCATAAAAAACTGGGGCAGGCCCTGACCCAGGAGGAAATCTCCTTTTTTGTAAAGGGCGCTTCCGACGGCTCCATTCCTGATTATCAGCTGGCGGCCCTGCTTATGGCTATCCGTCTGAATGGCATGACCCCTGAGGAAACCACCCAATTGACCCTGGCCATGGCCCGTTCCGGCGATATGGTCAATCTGGACGCCATCGCCGGCATCCCAGTGGATAAACATTCCACCGGCGGCGTGGGCGATACCACCACGCTGGTGCTGGCCCCCCTGGTGGCTGCCTGCGGCGCGCCTGTGGCCAAAATGAGCGGCCGCGGTTTGGGCCATACCGGCGGCACCTTGGATAAGATGGAATCCATTAAGGGCCTTTCCATTGAAATGACTGAGGAAGCCTTTATTGCCCAGGTGCAAAAGATCGGCCTGGCTGTGATCGGCCAGAGCGGCGAATTGGCCCCGGCAGATAAAACCCTCTATGCCCTGCGGGATGTAACCGCCACGGTGGACAGTTTGCCCCTCATTGCCTCCTCCATCATGTCTAAAAAGCTGGCCAGCGGCGCCAAGGCCATCGTGCTGGATGTGAAAACCGGCTCCGGCGCCATTATGCAAACCCTGGAGGGCAGCATTGAATTGGCCCAGGCCATGGTGAAGATTGGTGAGCTGGCGGGCCGACCCACCGCCGCCCTGGTTACCGGCATGGGGCAGCCCCTGGGCACCCATGTGGGCAACGCCCTGGAGGTGAAGGACGCCATCGATGTTCTATCCGGCCGCACCAAGGGCCCGCTGCTGGAGGTATCCTTGGCCCTGGGCAGCCATATGCTGGTGGCTGCGGGCATCACCGATGATCTGGAAGATGCCAAGGCCCGCCTGATCACGGCCCTGGAATCCGGCGCGGGGCTGGAAAAGCTAAAGGCTATGATCGCCGCTCAGGGGGGCGACCCTGCCTGCTGCGATGATGTGACCCTCCTGCCCCAGGCCCCCCTTGTGCGCCCGGTGTGCGCCCCCAAGGCCGCTTACCTGGCCGCTATTAATACCCAGGCGTTGGGCTTGGCTGCCCAGGCCATGGGCGCTGGCCGCATGGTCAAGACCGACGTGATTGACCCTTCCGTAGGCTTTGTGATGCACAAGCGCATCGGTGATGCCGTTTCTCCCGATGAACCCTTGTTTACCCTTCATGCCCGGGATGAAGCCTCCTGCCAGAAGGCGCAGAAAGCCATTTTGGCAGCCCTGTCCTTCTCCGAGGCTCCCGTGGCACCGGAGCCCTTGATCTATGCGGTGGTCACCACCGAGGGCATTGAAAAATACGTTTAAGTTACTGATAATAGCAAGCGAGGGGCTTTCAGAGAAAGAAAGCCCCTCGCTTGTTGTCTATTCCGCAACTTCAATCGGCGCGCCGCTCCTGTTGCCTGGAGGGTAAAACAGCGCCTGGGCGCTCCCCAGCCCGGTGGAAGGGCCCCACAGGGCTGCCAGCCGCATCACTCGCCAGGCTATATATCCATGAGGTTCCCATAGTATCTGCGGGGTTGGTGATCTGGCGCTGAAAGAAGCCACGGGCTGCGACCCACGTGCAGCCGAATACCCACATGGCGGTAGCCCAAAAGAGCCGGGGGCAAGTGATGCACCAGATCCCCGCCGTTAGATACATTATAGGTCTGAAAGACCCGCTTGTTGTAGGACTTGGCAAAAGCGGCGTTGCCCACCCGAGGGCAGCCAAAGAGCAGCACCTCCAAGCAGCAGTTCGGATGGTGATACTGCACATCCACCGCGCACAGAACGGCCAGCGCTGCGCCCCGGCTATGACCGGTGATCCGCACCCGGCGAACCCTATCGTCTATGAGCCCCAGGATGCGTTCCCGCACGCTGGGGCTTTTGTATGCTTTCAAAAACCCTTCATGAACGCGAATGGGTGAGGCTGCATTGCCGTAGGGTACTGTTTTCTGAGCAAAAAGAAAATTGCTTCGCCAGTCCCCCAAGGAATCAGTGCCGCGAAAAATAATGGTCAGGGCGCCATCCGCTGACCGATGCACCGCATATTCCACTCCTGAAGGGGGATCCTTCATTAGGCAGATACATTCTCCTGGGCAGCTAGGCTGCACATCTCCATATACCTGGGCTGACATTTCCAGCCCCTGCATCAGTCCTTCTCGATTCACCGGCATCCCCCCTGCTACCAGCCTATGCCGGATGTAAGCACAGGTGCAACAGCCACCCCAGAGGCAATAAAAAGCCACCAGCCAAATGACTGGTGGCTTTGGAGCTCTCCATGCGGGAGGGCCTTATCCTGCCATTACTTCAGCGCATTGTTTACAGCTTCCACAGCAGCCTTGGAACTGCCGGTAGCGCCGCCGATGGCGTCCACGTTTTCATCCAGAACGAAAGGCCCGGTCTTGCCCACAAACTGAGCCGCAAAATCCGCATTGCCCAGCAGGCTGGGGTTAAAGGCTTCGGTCGCGTCAGCGCCGGTGATCTCCACGGCGGTCACAACGCCGTTTTCGTCCACGGTTACGGTGGCGGTTACTTCACCCTTGTAGCCCTGAGCGGTGCCGGTGAGCACAGCAGGGGCCGCAGGAGCTGCTTCCTCAGCAGCAGGGGCCTCGGCAGCCTCCAGGCCCAGCGCCTTGTTCACGGCCTCCACAGCAGCCTTGGAGCTGCCGGTAGCGCCGCCGATGGCGTCCACGTTTTCA
>JAFUPO010000257.1 GCA_017481185.1 Clostridia bacterium
ATTGCAGCCGCTGCCATTGATGGGGGCGGTCATGATCTCATCCAGGCCGTAAACGCGCTCGGCGCCGGCGTTTTTCAAAAGGCGCTTGGTGCGGGCACGGGTATGAATGTCGCAGTTGAGCACATTCTTCGTGTAGGCGAGAATGGCCCGGGGATCGTTGGCAAAGATAACCTCCACCTCAGCGCCCATTTCACGGATCAGGTTGGAATAATATTCCACATAATCCACGCCGGTAAAGGTATGCTTGATATAGCCAAACAGCTCACGGTACTTTTCTTCACAAAGCACATCCTTGTAGGGGTCGATGCCCTTTTCATCCATCAGATCCCAGTCGATCAGGTGGTTGCCCACTTCATCGGCAGGATAGCTGAGCATCAGCACGACCTTTTTGCAGCCTTTGGCAATGCCCCGCAGGCAAATAGCAAAGCGGTTGCGGCTCAGAATAGGAAAGATGACCCCCACGGTTTCGCCGCCCAGCTTGGCACGCACATCCTGGGCAATATTATCAACGGTGCAGTAATTGCCCTGGGCCCGGGCCACGATGGCTTCCGTCATCGCCACCACATCACGGTCGCGAGGGGCAAGGCCATCCGCCTTCATTGCCTGAGCAATGCAGTCCGTTACAATGGCAGCCAAATCGTCACCCTGACGGATAATGGGAGCGCGGATCCCCATGGAAACAGTACCTACCATCCGGCTCATATGTTCCACTCCTTGTCTTAGATCAAGAATCAGAAGTTTGCACGCACAACGTACCGTAATATTATAATACAGAATTGCCTTAAGGAAAAGTAGAAATTTTATACTTCTTGTGTCTTTTTTTGTGCAATCGGGAGGGCTTGGCAGCAGAAAAAGGTATTGGCAGAACATGGTTGAATGGAGTATAATAGGTTGATATACTAAGGAGGAGCCTATGCTGCCGATCAGAACCATTGTAACTGACATGGATTATACGCTTTTAACCGATGAGAGGATCATTCCTGAGGCAACGCAGCGGGTGGTTGCCCGGTGCAAAGAGCGGGGGATTCGCTTTATTCTGGCCAGCGGCAGGGCGCCTGCCAGCCTGCGCCCCTTTGTGAGGCTGCTGGATACGGGAGCACCGTACATTTGCTGCAACGGCGCGCAAACCCTGGATGGGAAAACGGATGAAATGCTGGTAGACTTGCAGTTTACCCATGAGCTGGCGCTGGAGTGCATCCGATTTTTTGAAGGGGAAGGGATGTACGCCCAATATTACGAAGATGACTGCTTCTGCTATAACCGTGAAGGACTTTATGCAGATCAGTACGCTGCCGCCACGATGATGCCTGGGCGGCTGGTAGGCCCTCTGGAAAAGGCATTAAAGGGCCGAACTGCCAAAATTCTGGGGGTGGACAGCCCTGAGCGCATTAGCCAGGCGCGTGAAAAGGCAAAGGCCTATTTTGGCGATCGGGTGGCAGTGACCACCAGCAAGCCTTATTTTCTGGAAATGAATCCGCCAGAGGCCACCAAGGCCGCAGCCCTTGCCCGGCTGGGAGAAACCTTGGATATTACCCCAGAGACCACCTTGGCCTTTGGAGACAGCTTGAATGATTTGTCTATGCTCACCTGGGCCAAGTACGGGGTGGCTATGGGCAATGCCAGAAATGAAATTAAGGCAGCGGTATCTTTGGTATGCCAAACCAATCAGGAACAGGGCGTGGCCCGGTTCATTTGCGAAAACGTGCTGGGAGAGGAGTTCGTGCCATGATCCAGGCGGCTGATTTTGCCAAGGTGCTGAATTTGACCCTGCTTTCCCCCTCTACGACCAAGGAGTGGGACATCAAGACCGCGGACCTGAACCGCCCTGGCATCCAGTTCTGCGGATTCTATGAGTATTTTGCCTTCGAGCGCCCCCAGGTGATCGGCAAGGTGGAAATGACCTACCTGGAGTCTTTGGAGCCGGCTGCCCGCAGGGAAATGCTGAAAACCTACTTCAGCTATAATTTGCCCTGTGTGATTGTTTGCAGGGGCATGAATCCCCCAAAGGATTTGCTGGAAGAAGCGGCCGCCCGGAATATCGCCGTGTACCAGTCTCAGATGGTCACCACCCGTTTTACCTTCACGGCCATCAACTATTTAAATCGCTGCCTAGCCCCTCGGGTGACCCGCCACGGCGTGCTGGTGGATGTGTACGGCGTAGGGGTGCTGATTACCGGAGAGAGCGGCGTGGGCAAGTCAGAGGCAGCGCTGGAATTGGTTAAGCGCGGCCACGTGCTGGTGGCGGATGATGTGGTAGACATCTGCAAGGTATCCGATAATCGGCTGGTGGGCGAAGCGCCGGAGATGGTGCGCCACTTCATGGAGATCCGCGGCATCGGCATCATCGATATCCGGGCCATGTTTGGCGTGGGGTCGGTGCTTTTAACCAAGTCCATCGACCTGGTGATGCACATGGAAAAATGGGTGGAGGGCAAGGAGTATGACCGCCTGGGCCTCCAGGAAGAATATGTAACCATCCTGGGGGTGAAGGTGCCCCACCAGATCATGCCTGTGCGCCCGGGCCGTAACATGGCCATCATCATTGAGGTGGCTGCCCGAAACCTGAGCCTTAAGCGCTTGGGCTATAGCGCAGCCCACGAACTGGATCGGCGGCTGAATGAAATGATCGCCAAAAATGCGATGAAACAGGACTAAGGGGGAGGACCTATGTATTCCATTGGCATTGACCTGGGGGGTACCAACATCGCCGTGGGTGTTGTGGATGCCGGAGGGCAGATCACAGCGCAGGCATCTACGCCGACCTTGGCTGGCCGCCCCTTTGAAGAATTGATTGCCGATATGGCTGCCTGCTCCCTGGCAGCTGTTCAAAAGGCTGGGATCACCCTGGATGAGGTGGAGCACATCGGCGTGGGCATCCCGGGTGTGGCCAAGGATGGCGTGGTGATCTTCTGCACCAACCTGGGATGGACTAACGAACCTCTGAGCCAGGAGCTACGCAAGCACATTGATAAGCCTGTGTACATCGATAATGATGCCACGGTAGCTGGCCTGGCTGAAAGCGTGGCAGGCATCTCCAAGGATACCCATTCCAGCGTGTTCATTACCCTGGGCACCGGCGTGGGCGGCGGCATTGTGATTAACGGCAAGCCCTGGAGCGGTTTCCACGGCGTGGGCAGCGAGATCGGTCACATGATTCTAGTTTCCGGCGGCAACCAGTGCACCTGCGGCAATCGAGGCTGCCTGGAGCGCTACTGCTCCGCTACGGCGCTGATCCGCATGGGCAAGGAAGCTCTCAAAAAGCATCCCGAAAGCCTGATGCTTGGCCTTTGCGGCGGCGATGCGGGCAAGCTCAACGCCAAGCACGTGATCGACGCAGCCCGGCAGAAGGATCCCGCAGGCTGCGAAGCCTTTGAAGCCTATACGGATTACCTGGCTCAGGCCATTGCCACGGTGGTGAATTTCCTGGATCCTGAGGTGATCGTGCTGGGCGGTGGCGTTAGCAAGGCGGGCGCTTTCCTGCTGGATAACGTGCGGGCCAAGGTGCCTCAGTATCTCATTTTCAAAACGCTGCCCTACAGCCGCTTGGAGCTGGCTGAGCTGGGCAATGAAGCGGGGATCATCGGCGCAGCGATGCTGGGCCGTCAAGCATAAACAAGAATTTTCAAGATAAGAGGTTGATAGATCATGAACACGACCGTAAAAAGCCTTTTCAAAGCTCCTCAGGCCATGGCGGAATGTACTGTATCCGGCTGGGTGCGCACTGTGCGCGACAGCAAGGCCTTTGGCTTCATTGAGCTCAACGACGGTACCTTTTTCAAGAATCTTCAGATCGTTTTGGAGGATGGGCTTACCGAAAACTTCAAGGACGCTGTAAAGATCTCCCTGGGCAGCGCCATTGAGGCCACTGGTGAATTGGTGTTGACCCCTGGGGCCAAGCAGCCCTTTGAGCTCAAGGCCAAGACCGTGAAGGTGGTAGGTGCTTGCGACCCCGATTATCCCCTGCAAAAGAAGCGCCACACCTTTGAGTATCTGCGCACCCAGGCCCACCTTCGGCCTCGCACCAATACCTTTTCTGCGGTGTTTAGGGTTCGTTCCGTGGCTGCCCAGCTGCTCCACGAGTTTTTCGCACAGCGGGGCTTTGTGTACACCCATACCCCCATCATTACCACCAGCGACTGCGAGGGCGCCGGTGAAATGTTTCAGGTGACCACCCTGGATCCCGCCAACCCGCCCCGTGATGACAAAGGCCAGGTTAAGTATTCTGAGGACTTCTTCGGCAAGGCTGCCAGCCTCACCGTCAGCGGCCAATTGAATGTGGAAACCTACTGCATGGCCTTCCGCAATGTGTATACCTTTGGCCCCACCTTCCGGGCTGAAAAGAGCTTCACGCCCCGCCACGCGGCGGAGTTCTGGATGGTGGAGCCTGAGATCGCCTTTGCCGACATCTTTGACGATATGGAACTGGCGGAGGATATGCTCAAGTACGTGATCAGCCGTACCATGGAGCTGCTGCCTGAGGAGCTGAACTTCCTGAACAGCTTTGTGGATAAGGGCCTGCTGGAGCGGCTGAACCATGTGGCTAACAGCGACTTTGCTCGCTGCACCTACACCGAGGCTATTGAGATCCTCAAGGCCTGCGGCCAGAAATTCGAGTATCCTGTGGCCTGGGGTATGGATCTGCAGACCGAGCATGAGCGTTACCTGGCTGAAAAGCACTTTGGCCGCCCGGTGTTCGTTTCCAATTATCCCACGGAGATCAAGGCCTTATATATGCGCCTGAATGCCGACGGCAAAACGGTGGCCGCTGTGGATCTCCTGGTGCCCGGCGTGGGCGAGCTTATCGGCGGTAGCCAGCGCGAGGATCGGCTGGAATTGATGGAGAACCGCATCAAGGAGCTGGGCATGGAAACCGAAGCCTACTCCTGGTACCTGGCTCTGCGCCGCTATGGCGGCTGCCCCCATGCGGGCTTTGGCCTGGGCTTTGAGCGGCTGATTATGTACCTCACCGGTATGTCCAA
>JAFUPO010000258.1 GCA_017481185.1 Clostridia bacterium
CTCACTATCACTAGGCGGCTAAAGCATCTTTCTAAAGTCTATTCCGCATATTGTGATACAAATGATGCAAATATTACACTACATATAAAGAGCTTGTATCACAATCACAGCAATATCACAATCCAATTGTGATATAAGCATCGACCCCTCCTTATTTTCAGTTTGATCCCATTTTTTCAAAAGGACCCAGGAGCCCCGGTTCCTGCGCTTTCTTCCAAAACAAAAACGTGGGAGGGGGGATACCCCTCCGCCCGTTAAATTTCTTGTGCAACGTCTTTTTTAGCAACGTTGCATTAGCCCGTGCCGTAGCCCGCGTTCTTGCGCCGCAGAATGTTGCTGGCCTCCAGCGCCACAGCCCTGGCGTCTGCCTCCTCCCGGACTACCAACTGCCCCACGTTAAAGCTGAAGCTGCTGTAATCATTTTGCACAGTTTCCTGTACATTGCTCCCGCCATGCATGGCATAGTGCTCCATAGCTGCAAGAGACCCGGCAATCGGCGTCTGAAAGCTCACCTCCGGCCTGTACGTTCCAGCTGTCAGCTGGTCGATCCTGTCGTTAAGTCCTTCCAAAGATCTCTCGCCCAGCCGAGCGCCAGCCCTTTCAACAATCCTTCCCATACCTGCCATCTCATCGGTTAGGCCCTCAACGACCCACCGGGCTGACTGCCTGGCCTTTTTACTGGGGCTGCCTGCATCGATACCCTCTTTAGAGTTCACGCCCGCCGCTGCCAATGCGCCAACAGCGGCAGTTGCCGCAAACACCTCGCTCTTTCTAGCGTTCAGCGTATCAATCAGCCCATTAATTATATTATTGGCCGCTGTAACGCCCACGGCAATCATTCCCCCCAGGCCGCCTCCGGCAGCATCCACCAGTTTTTCCGCGCCCGTCTGCACCTCTGTGGCATTATCGGCGATCCCGCTGCCTACGCCCACAGAAAAGTCATAGCCAAACTGCTCACCCTTTCCTGTGAAGTCCAGCAGATTCAGCACACCGCCCAGCGCTCCGTCCGCCATGGTCAGATCCAGCGTGGAAGGGTCAAAGGCTCCGGCATTGAACATCGATTGAAACAGCGTCGTCAGCGGATCCATTTCACTCATTTCCGCGATATTGGCCGCCTCTTCCTTCATCCCGGTGATCAGGTCCGGCATGGCATCCCGAACAGACTTGATGAGATCCGGCCCCAGCGTCTCATCACCAGCCATCAAAATGGTGTTCAGGAAGGAGCGGTCCCACTCGTTCATCATGTCCTTATAGCCAGCCAGCGCGCCTCCTTCGCCAAACAAGTACTGCAAATGCCGCTGCACCTGATCCACTGGCATTTCCGCCATGGCGGCCATGGAAGTGCTCACCACATCCATGCCTTTCCCTAGCTCATTCAGCCTTTCCAATTCATCATCAACACCCAGGCGCTTGGCCTCGCCGCCCAGGATGGCCGCATAGCCCTCATTGGCCTTATCCGCCGCATCATCCAAAGCCTTATTGTAGGTGGCCAGCGCCTCCTCCCGCTTGGCCATCTGTGCATCCGCATCCGTCATGGCCGTGGTGGCCGCCAGTGCCGCGTTATACGCCTTTTCCGCCTCCTGCACCGCCTGGCTGTAGGTACCCTGCACATACCCAATGGCAGCGCCGGAGGTTTTCTCATTGCCTCTGCCGCCAACCGTCATATCATACTGTGCCCTGGCTGCCTGCACCGCCTCATCCGTGGCCAAGGCGATTTCCGCCCGTGTAGCCCGAATCTTGTCCATCAGCGCGTCCAATTCCGCCATCTGCTGGGCAGTTACCGGCTCATTCTGTTTGTAGATCGTGGTCAGCAGCGTATTGTATTCCTGCTGATAAGTCTCCAGCTCCGTGATCAGGCTGGAGGTTTTTCCCTCAATGTCGCTGATGATCTTGGCCTTTTCTTCAGCCGAAAACAGGTCCTCCCCCGTGGCAGTCTTGAGTCCCGCCAGGGTGCCCACATAGGCGTCCACACTGGCCTGCAATTCCTTCTGGGCCTCATCAATGTCCGCCTTGATCAGGTCATCCAGCTGCTTTTTTAAGCTCTTGGTTTCTTTCTTGCTCAGCTTTCCATCGGCAAGGGCGCCGTCCAGGCTGCCCCCCAGGGTGTCCATTTCTGTATTAACGGTAACCGTTGCCGTCCAGGCCCTCTGGGCCCCGTCAATGCCCGCCTGGATCCCCGCGTTGATCTTTGCGGCCAAATCCTCATCCACCGTGAACTCCACATTCTCAAGCCGCCTCTGCACCTGCTCCAGCGGCGTCTGCACCGCCGCCAGCGCCGCGCAGATCCCCGTCAGGCCCAGTATCGCCCAACCGGCCCAGCCGCTGCCAGCCATCAGCCCCTTAAAGGCCTTAAAGCCCTGCACCGCCTTGCCAATGCCCGTCTCAAGCATCCCAAATCCCGCAGTCACAGGCCCCGCCGCCAGAGCGATGCCGCCCATGGTGACGATGTTCTGCCTTTGGCTCTTATCCAAAGCGCCAAACTGCTCCACCAGGCCGCTGACAAAATTCATTCCGCTCTCCAGGGCAGGCATCAACGCCTCGCCCAGGCCCATGGCTGCATTGTCCGCCCGGTTCTGGAGGATCTTCAGCCGGGCCGCAAAGGTCTCATTTTTCTTGGCGCTCTCATCCGCCAGCGCCGTGTTTTCAATATAAGCCCTGTTGGCCAGGCTGATGGAATCCCCCAACAGGTCCCCCGCCATGGCAGCACGCATCAAGGCGTCCCGGGTCCGGGTTTCCTTGTAGCCCAACTTTTCCAGGGTTGCAGCCAGGTTGCCCCCTTCCTGATCAATCCTGCCCAACCCCTGCACAAAGGCCGCCAGCGCCTGGGCTGAATCTCTGTCCCACAGCCGCTTGAACTCCTTGGCGCTCATTCCCGCCACCTGAGAGTAACCCTTCAGGGCTTTCTCGCCTTTGGCAGCCGCCGTATCCATGTTGATCAGCACCTTGGAGATGGCCGTGCCGCCAGCCTCTGCCTCCACGCCCACCGAGGAAAGGGCCGCCGAAATGCCCATAATGCTGGCAACGCTCATGTCCGCCTGGGAACCCGCCGCCGCGATCCGCATCCCCAGGGCCACAATGGCGTCCTCCTGGGTGGCGGTTTTGTTGCCCAGAGCCACGATGGCGCTGCCCAGGTTCTCAAACTTGTTCTGGCTCATCTGGGTGATGTTGGCAAACTGGGCCAGCTGGCTGGCCGCATCCTCCGCCCCCAGGTTGGTGGCGTCCCCCATCTGGAGCATCGCCTTGGAGAATCCCATAATGTGGTCCGTGGAAATGCCCAGCTGCCCGGCCACCCCCATAATATCAGCCACTTCCTCCTTGCTTTGGGTAATCGCCCCCGAGGCGGAAAGGGCCATGGCCCCCTCCCTCAGCTGGTCCAGTTGCCCCTCTGCCCCGTCCACCGTCTTTAACACCTGGGCGAAGGCGTCCTCAAACTCAACAGCCTCTTTGGCTGAATAGGTGAAGCCCGCCCCCACAGTCATTAAAGTGTTGCGGGTCAGCTTGGCTCCTCGCTGAATGTTCTTTTGACCCTTTTCAATACGCTTCTTTGCCCAGGCATCCAGGTCCTTTCCCGCCTGCTTTGCCACCTGGGCCTGCCGCTGGATCTCCTCATTGGTCTCCCTAAGCTGCCGCTCCAAGCCCGCCTGCTGGATCTCCGCCTGATCCACCGCAGCGGTCATCTCCCGAATCTTTTCGGTGCTGGCCCCCTCCTTGCGGCTGTAGTCGTCCCAGGCCTGGCGCAAAGCCTCGGTCTTTGCCTTTTGCGCCTCCAGGCTTTGGGTCAAAAGCTCCTGGCTCTTAGCCAGCTTCTCAGGGTTTTTGCTCCCCGCCCCATAATAGGCGTTGAGCTTTTGCATTTCCACGCCGGCTCGGCTCAAGACAGCATTGGAAGCTTCCAGCTTCCCCTCCACGCCGGCCATGCTCGATGCGTAGGCCTCCTGAGCCTTGGCCGCCGCCTCCATCTCCTGGGTCAGCTTTTCCTGGGCCTTGGCTGCCTCTTCCGCTTCCTGGGCTGCCTGGGCCTCCTGCTGGGCCGCCTGGGCCAGGGCCGCCTGCCGCTGGGTAATCGCCGCCCGGTTCTCATTCATTTCCCGGGTCAGTCCCAGCACCCTGGCTTCCTGCTTCATCCCCGCCAGCGAGGCCTTGTCCATATCCTTCTGGCTGGCCTTACCGGTGGCCGCGTGCCGGGCCTGGGCCTCCTTTAGCTGTTGCAGCCGCTTTTGCTGCAATTCCAGCTGCTGAGCATACAATTTCTCCTGGGCCGTCGCCTTTTCCAGGCTGTCATCATGCTTGCCGTACTGGGCGTCCAGCATTTGCAGCTGCGCCCGGTTCTCCTTCAGGGCCTGCTCCGTCCGATCCACTTCTTTCTGGAACTCGCTGGCCCCTTCCACCACCAGCCGGATACCCGCGATCTTCAAATTACCTGTTGCCATAAAAAAACACCTCCTGCCCCTTATTCTAAAGGAGCAGGAGGCCACGCCCGCAAGACGGCAACGGCAGAAATCGCGCGAATCTTATTGATCCTCAAGCATTTTCACGATATTAATTGTCGGCAAAACCACCGGCGGTCTATTTGCAGCCAGTGTCAATGACGATAATGTTGCTCTCACATATGGGTAGAGAATGGCCAACCCATTTGTTCGCATTGCCGATTCTGCATCTTGTACATTCTTCGTTTTAAACTTACCGACCAACTCCACCTCAGCGACGAAAGGCATTTTGCTGTCTTCCTCTGATCCGATTTTCACATTCATCGTAACCAGGAACACCTCATCAGTCATTGACTGTATGCTTATATCAAACACCGGATCAAGCTGAATCTCGCCCTTTTCTATCTTCCTTTCAGGGCATATGGCATAATTCATTTTTGTTACAACGTAGTTTTCAAATTGAATCGAGCTTCTTACCTGTTTCAATTCTTGCCACCTCTCGTTAGTTACCAGCAAATTCTTCTTGTAATTCCCATTGGTTTGTTGCTTCAAAGTGGTAGTCATTTCTGAACGCATACCAGAAACCCCACCGACTTCTCAATTTTTTCTTAACGCGACTTCTCTCAAATTCAGTTAAACGGCCCTTGTTTTTCTCAAATATTTCTTGAAAATTTGCTTGCTTTTTCATCATCAGCAGCAGATTATTCTGCACCTCGTCCTGCAAGGCCCCGTTTTCGTACCTTGTAATTGTCTTCTCGCCAAATCCCAACAATCTTGCGAATGAACTCTGTGACAGGCCATACTGCTCACGGATCTCTTTGATTTCTTCAGGACTTAACAACCCTGTATCCTCTCGATACATCGCATAAACTTGTCTGAGTATTCGGTCCTCTGCGTCAGGATCCCACAGATCAATGTTGCAATGCGGACATACAGGTACTTGAGCGTTTACAGTGTATTCTTTCCCCTTTACTTGGTAGGTTTCAGGGCGCTCAGTAATCTTTTCAACAACCTCGCAATTGCAATTTGCGCAATACATGGTGTTGCCTCCTTTTTATTTTTTAAAGTCTCAAAACGCAGCCCTTTTTATTCTATCACGCCTGAGACCTAAAGTTGTTAAAATCTATCATCAAAATGGAAACTGATAACCTTCACAGCACCATCCACCATATACTCGACTTTAAATTTAATATATATAATCGCCGAATCAATTTGTGTTTTGAAAACCCATAGCTTATCCTCGTCAGGCCTCCCATAGTCTACCTCAGGCCCATTACAATAATTATCATAGGTTAAGGCCTTTAGCACTGGTATAATATCGCGCCACAACATCCCCAGTGCAGCCAATGTCTGAGTACACTCGTGTCGCTTAACAGGGATAAACTTATTCTGCGAAAGCGCTTTTCGCATATCCGTTAGAATTTTATCCACATCTTCCCGTGGGCTTATTACCATGCAATTCCTCACCGCCCTTCTTTCGGTATCATATGATACCATATAAGGCAGCAAACGTCAATAGATACCGCTTATTTTTCTCTTCGCTTATTTTAATTGCCATAAAATACACCGCCTGCTTCCTAGTCACCAATAAAAGTGGATGCGGCCTGAATATGTCCAAAGGCAAAAAAATGAACAGTTTAACACTTTTAAAACCTTACCCAATATTGTATCGAAGATATGGAATTCGATGGGACTGGTAATACAGGCATAATGGCGTAAGCTTTAAAACTCTTGTTGCTTCTTTGAGAAAATATCAGCTGCAATGTAGCTGTGAATATGCAGAAAGGAGGATTAACCTTTGGTTGATTGATTAGACTATGATTATGCCTGAGCCAAAATAGTCGTCGTATCATTTTGAAGTGATACGGCGACTATTTTCTTCTAAATATGATTATTCGCACAAAATCTTTTGTATTTTCTACTGCATTATAGAAACTCTTTTCCCGAGCATATACACTGTCGCTTAGTTTTAGGACTTCTCTTACATTTCCCCATCAGGCGGCTCGTCATGCTTTTCCTTCAGCTGCTCCAGGGCTGCCTTCATTTTCTCCGGGAAGGGTACCCCGGCCAGGCTCAGGTTTTCCAAAATGCTCAAGCCCTCATTGGCCAGATAGAACCAGATCACCATGTCCCGAAAGATCGCCTTATCCACCCCTAGGGCCTGATCCAGCAGCGCCGCCACCAATACCACCAGCAGGATCAGCCCCTTGCGGGCAATACCCACAAAACCTACCTTGCTGTCCAAATACCCCGTCTCTGATTTGTGGCTCTTACCCATCAGGGCTACCACCCAGCCGGTGGCATAATCCACCGCCAAAAAGCCCACCAGCACCAGCAGCACCGTATCAAAACCGCCGAACAGCCCGGCAATGGCCCCGGCAATAGCAGCCAGCGTTTTTATCACCTTATCCCACATACTCCATCCTCCATTCTCTTGTACAGAACTCATAACCCGGCATTTCTCAGGGCCGCTGCCAGCGCGGCAGCCGTCGTCTTTTCCATCGTCAGCGTTACCAAAGCTTCTTCATCACCAGTCGCCCCCTCCCCTTCAAGTTCTAAAAAACGGCTTTGCATAAAGCCTTTTCGCCCATTCCAGGTGATCTGGCTCCACTGGTTCCCCTGGGCCAGCAAAACCACCTGCGCACCCACCGGCACATTCCAGTAAAGGCCGCTCTGAGTGCTGGCTTTCGCCCTCATTTTCACTGTGCTTCCCGAGCTTGCCCGCACGATCGCTGTTGCCATGCTTACCGCTTCCCCCTCGTAATCCACCAGCGTCAGCGGCCCCCCGTAGATCCATTTTCCCTGTCGGCTGTCCGTGGCGATACCGTCAATGCCATCATTCTTTGTGCAATGGGTGATCACCAGGGGTTCAACACCCGTCACGATCCCCACATGGTAGTAGTCCAGCTGATCATCGTGGCCTTCGTAAGTCTTGGGCAGGTTGTAGCCAGACTCCGAAGGCGCTTTTGCTTTATACACCGCCCAGCCCAGCTCCAGTTCCTCCGCTGCCAGATGCTTTTTCATCTCTTTCATACAATATCTGGCTGCATAGTTAGAGCCGTGTGTGCCGCCCCATTCGCCCCCGGCCTGGCGGATGGCCCCGATGATCAGGCCGATGCAGTCGCACACGCCTCCAGCACCATCCCCGCCCAGCTCATAACGGGGGTTCTGGGCCGCAATAGCAGCCACCTGTTCAAGAAATTCCTTCAGCTTAACCATCTTCAACCACCTCCCAATACCCAGGCAGTACATGAGCCGGGTATGACGTCTGCTCCACTACGCACCGCCACACCACGCCCGCTTCATCCTTATACACCTCTCCTGCCTTGTACAAGCCACTAGTTCCGTAAGCATCCACCCAGGCCTTAGCATTGCCAGGCTCCGTTGTGTGCAAAAGCCCCCAATGAGCCCTCAGGGTGCTGGGCCTGCCCGCATAATGGGCCGCGTGATACGGCTGTATCAGGCACCACACCTGTCCCTCATCGGTCACGGGCGTTCCAATGGGCGCACTCGTATAATCCTTTTGGGGGGCAAAGGGGGCCACACAATGCTCTCTGCTGATGATCTGGGTGCCGTCCAGCTCCGGCAGCTCTTCTTTCAGTCGCTGGGCGTTATACCTTCCCAGCTCTCGAAAAACCTCCGTCATGCCCATGCTTCCCTCACTCCCTCCTGGTACGCCGCCTCATAGGCCGCCAGCTGTGCCTCCAGGGCGGCGATGCGCTCCTCTGCCGTGGGCTTGTTCTTTTCCGCCTCGATGGCCTCCAGCTCCTCCTGAGTGTAGGGGATGTACGTAAGATACGGCACTTCCTCCTCCCAGGCCCCTTGAGCCTCAATGCCCTCAACGTCAATGACCTTTGCAACATCCTTGCCCCCGTTGGGGTACTCGGCTACCGTTTCCCAGTGCCAAACCTCCTCAACCCCCTCAATGGCCGGGTGCTGCACAAGCCTTGTACGCCTCTCCAGCCTGCCAAGGGCAAGATCATACTCCTCCTGCAGATTGCCTTGCTGGTCGTAAACTTTAATATCGTCCATCGTTCAGGTCCTCCTTACGCCGTTCGCTGCCAAATAACAGCAGACACAACCTCAAAGTCTGCGTCGCTGTACTTGTCAAACAGGCCAGGCAGCAACGTCTTGTCCTTGAGCGTTTTCACCATAGTTCCACCCTTCTGCGTCCATTGCCCTGGCAAAAACTCAGAGGGATGCTTTCCCTCAATCAAAACCTGCATCGTCCCTACCGGATAAATCGTTTCAAGCCCCTGCATCTTTCGTCCTCCTTAGGCCGTTCTTCGCCACATATACACCGCTAGGTAGGGGGGCCGGTTTTCGTGGGCGCTGCCGCTGCCCCGGTTCAGCACAGGGGAGGTGCAGCCCCCCGCTGTGCCTGTTGCCTGGTCTGCTGTGTAACGGTTATACGCTACCGCTGCGCCGTCGCCGTTGTTGGCTACGGTTGCCGCAGCGCTGCTGCCCTTGGCTGCCGCACGTTTCCAGCCGTGTACTTCGTGGTTATGGCTGGGCATCTGAGCCACTGTCAGGGCCACGGTGGCAGCGCCGCCCGTTGCCCCCACCCCGTAGCTGGAGCCTGCGCCCACCAGAAAGCGGTCAGTCAGCTGCGTCCAGGTGCCCCCGAACAGGCTGGCGGGGCTGGTGCTCACATAGGAAAGGTAGATCGCTCCCACCGGGTAGGCGTCCAGCGGCTTGCTGCCGGCGGCCAGGGCGTTATTGGCAGTGGTCTGGGCTGTCTGGATCAATGTCCGTATGTTCTCATCCCCGTGATAAATATCCAAATCCGGAGCAATATACAGAGAGCTGTCCCGCGTACAGTACCCACCTATCCCCAGCCGTCGCCTGCCAGGCATCCGGTCTATGTAGCACTCTGCCGTGGTTACCAGGTCCTGAGCCGTAACAGCCATAAAGGTATCAGTGAGGACCACCTGCACATCCCAGGCTTTCGTGATGTCGATCCCACCGCTGCCGATGAGCCACGGCCCCGCATCCGCGCTGGCGCCGGTCACAGCCTCCGTCCAGTCCACCGTGTTCCGTTCCCTGTACCGCAGGGTCACCAGGCCCTGATTATTTCCGCCGCAGTCAGCTATGCCTGCCGTCACCTGCACCAGCAAATACGTGCCGGTGGGGTCCGCCTCCCCGGCATCTGTGGCGCGAAGGGCGCTAAACGCCCGCACCACCGGCCCCGCGTATGGCGTCACCTCAATGGCCAGCTGCTGCTTTGCTGTCCGGCCACGGCTGTCCGTGGCCGTAGCCGTAAACACAAGCGTCCCGGAGCCTGAGAGCGCCCCGATGTTTAGCACTGATCCATCGGCGCTCCTGCCGTCACCGGCGATACGCCAGGCGGTGATGCCGCTGCCGTAGGCCCCGGAGCCTGCCGCCTCGATGGTCACGCCGCTCTGACCCTGAATATATAGGCCCCACGCCTCCGGCACGCTGTTATTCACCCGTGTGGCCGTCAGGCTGTCAATGGTGGGGATGACCGACGCTGGAACTGATACGTTAAAGTACGCCGTTTCCGAGCCCATAAGCGTGGAGCCCGAGTAAGTCTCCAGCTTGCAGGATCCCAATCCTGTCACCGCATCCGGGATCTGATCCAGCCATTCCAGCGGCACCGTCAAGGTGCTGGAAGCAACCCCCGCCGCAACAGAAACCGTTTGCGTCCGGCTGCCGAATTGCCAGATTACCTTATGGCTGTACGCCGCATCCCCGGCGCTGATCTGGGCGGTGATGGCGCTGCCCGCTGCTACGTTGGTTGTGCTCAGGCTGAGGCCGCTTTGCAGGATGGTGTAGTCCACCGTCAGGGACATTGTACTGTCATTGTACGCACCCGGTCGGTCAATCACGTTAGAAGAGGTGGAATCTTCCCGGGCCACCGTAAAGGTGATGGTGCGCCCATTCTGCCGCAGGATATGATCCGTGCCTGCTGTCCAGGTGAGTACGTTCATATTCCGCTCCTTGACGGAGCTCTGACCCGTGTCCGTAATGGTGAAGTAGTCCGTTCTGAAACTGGTATCCCCGCACACAGCGGTTAAATACGGGGCCACCTTGTAGGTTCTGCCCTTGCCGTAGTACAAGCGCATACTGTTGATCCGGATGGCCCCGTCCACCACTGTTGGCAAGTTCACCGTGCCTGTAAACTGGTACCCAATCCCAACCGCCGAAAAGCTGGGCACGTTGGTGATGGTAATGGTCATGGTTGCCATAGATGATGGCTCCTTTCAGTCAACGCTTAGTTATTAACTCATTCAACATATTGATCCACGACCCGGCAGGCTGGCCCAGTCCCCGATACCGTGGTCACCAAATTGCCCCGCACAAAGCGGCTTACTCTCAACGATGGCATATAGCTCTCCTGGGGGCTGATCACCAGGGCCTCACGGCCAGGGGCCGAAATGGTGATGGAGTCAGCCGCAAGCTGCATCTGGTTGCTGGTTTTGTTAGGTTGGCGGATGGTTACCCCATCCTCCGTCACCTCAACACCCAGTTTTAAGGTGGTTACATCCCCCTCAGTGGCCTCTATCCGGGCCTGCCAGCCGGAAATGTCCTGTCTGAGGCTGGTTTCCGTGGCGCTCAGGGCCGTTTGGTCGGCCTTTTCAGCCAGGGCCGCATCGTACTCCGTTCGGGTCACCCGCAGCTCTACAGCGTCGTTAAGGGCTGTCAATTGGCTGCTATGATCGGTCAGCGCCCGCTGGATTTCCTCTGTGTCATTGATGGTGGCCCAGGCCTCCCCGTCCCAGCGCCTGATCACCGGAGGAGAAACGGAGTTGTCGACATAGTATTTACCGGTTACCGGCTCCTCGGGCAGCTCATCCACCCACTCAATGCCGCCGGAGGCTACGGCCAGCCGGAAAGCCTCCGATTCGATCACCGATGTGGTGATAAAAGGCATCACGGCACTTTGGGCGAAGATCTCTCCAAAGGTACCCATGCCCGCAAAGAGGGTAGTCATCAGGGCTTCATCGGCAAAAATTTGGGTGGCGTTCAGCTCCCGGGTGGTGATGGCGTTTTCCACCAGGGCCGTGCCGGGTGTGGTGCCCTCTTGAAGCTGTTCGCCGCTCATGGCGACTTCCACCGGCACTAGAGCTCCGTCCACAATGGTCAGCTGATAATAGCGACCGTCCTCACCCTTCACCACCAGCTCCTGCGTGATGGCGCTGACCACTTGCAGATCGGTGACCGTCAGGCGGGCAATGAAAAGCTTGCCGCCAACGCCCTCGGTAATAATGGCCTCGCCGGTGACCAAATCTTTGATCCGGGCGAAATCGATGTCGGCGGTTTCGGCGGTCAGGTTCACTACAGAGGCCAGCACTGCAAAAAGCTCGCTGGTTTCGATCGCGCCGCTGGTCACCCGGGCCAGGTCGGCTTTCAAAGCCTTTACCAGAGACGCATAAAGCTCGTTGGCGTCCACCGTGTCCGCCGTGACCTTGCCCAGCTCCGCCGCTGCCGCGCTAATGATCTGGGCATAGAGCTCATTGGTTTCCACCTGCCCGGCAGTTACCTTACCGATCTCCAGGACCACCGCCTTGATGATCTGGGCATACAGGTCGTTGGTGGTGATCTGGCCGGAGGTGACCTTGTCAAGGGAAGCGGTTACGGCCTTGATGATCTGTGCGTACAGCTCATTGGTCTCAATGGTACCGGCGATCACTTTTTCCAATTCAGCAATCAGCGCCTTTATGGCATCCGCATTTAAAAGCGCAATGCACGCCTGGGCGATCTTCGCATAGGTAATGGTGGCGTTGCCCAGTTTCGCGTTGGTTATGCTCAAATCCCGCAGCCGGTTGCCGATCACGCTTCCCAAAGCCAATTTCGTGCCTGCAATGCCGCCGTCAGGCAGCTGCCAGGAGGCAATAGAAGCCTTTTCTCCCTGCCCCAGGCGGCCCACCGTCATGCTCTGGTAGCGCTCCAGAATGGCGTCAAACTCATAGGCAATCGCCTGGGCCTGGATTTCCATACCCACCCGGCTCTCCCATAGATGAATGGTGTCATAAAGGTGCGCCTGCTGCAGATCCTTATAAGCGGCATATTCCACCGTGTCTCCCAGGTGCAAAAAATCCACCGTCAGGGTCACATCCAGGCCGTTTGCGCCGTCCTGGTAAGCTTTTGTGCAAGCCTCCCGCATAAGCCGGTAGCAATCCTCTTTCGTTACTGCCGCATCATCCCCCGAGGCTTCCTTTTCCTTTGCCTCCCCCACCTCCAGCGCTGCCGTCAGGGTCACCGGATAGCTTCCGGCATCCTCTGCATCCACATAGACCTCCGGCAGCAGCAGGAGATTGCCCTCCTTGTCCTCCCCATAGGGCACCAGCCGGGTCACCGTGTCCGCCGCGCTGCTGTCCTCATGTACCCCCAAAAGATTTTTACCGTAACGCAGGGTCAGCCCTCGGTCCACCGTTTGAGGGGCCAGCAGAAACCAGTCCCAGTTATCCCGCACCAGCCGCCCTGTAGGGGCCGCCTTATGCAAAAGTCCTTCCTCCGGATCCAGCAGTGCGCTGATACCGTTCTTCACCTGCCAGTCCACTGTCACCGGCGTAACGATGTCCGTATAAAACTCACCCTCATACGGGGAAACAAGATTGTCCGCAAGGCCCCCAAGCGCAATGGCCGGGGCAACCCCCTCGCCCTTGTACTGTGTGATCACATTTTTAAGCAGATCATAGCTTACATGGCGAGCCAATACCCACTTTTCCATTTTCTCCGTGTCCACAGCGGTATCTACCACCCGAAACAGCTGCTCCCGCACTTGCCGGGGCTTCACCACAGTTGACCAGCCAGGGCTTCCCGCCTGGGGCTTAATCTCAGGCTCTGTACGCGCATAAACGGAGTTCGCCGTGTACATATAGCCGCTGATGCCATCAGCTGAAACCGCCTTGTGCCAGTTGCTGCCCACAGCTCCAAGGTATTCATACTCCGTGCCGTTGCGCAGCTTTTTAAGCACTCGGCTGTCTGTGTTCGCCCGCTGGTAAATTCGGCTATAGCCGTTGGCATGGGCTGTGGTGATGTTCACACGCCAAATAAGGCGCTCAGGCGTTCCGGGCACCTCCGGCGTCCCCTCATGGTAGATCTCCAAATTGGGCGTTTGGGCCGTTGGCGTTGGGGCTTTAATCAGGCAGCCCTTTTGGATCAGCGCCCAGCGGTTATCCCCCGTAATAGGATGCGTCATTTCCAGCTCGTACAGGCCCCCCGCCTCCTGGCGCACGATGCAGCTGGTAGGCCGAAGGATCCCCAGGCCATTGCCGGAAAGGTCGCTGGCGTCTCCCGGATAAATGCAGATTGCCATAAAGGCTCCTTTCTTAGATCCACCGCCACCTGGGCGTAATCGTCACTTTGGTTATATCGCCGGTCCATGTCACCTGCCAGGTCCCAGGCGGGATCAGTGGAAACTCCCCATCCAGTTTGTCGTTGATCAGGTTTGCACCGTCCAGGGTGAGGCAATCCTCCAGCTCGCTGTCAATGATCACCCCATCCTCCAGGCCGTACAGGTATGCTGCCATTCCCGCCTGTATCATCACATCCCCCGTGCCCTCAACAATAATCCTAGGCCGGGCAGGCACATTGCCGGGGTTTACGATCTCACCGGCCTGGGTATACACCAAATCCTCATCCGGCGTCGCTTGATAGCGGAACGGATGGCACCGAAAGATGGGTGAAAAGCTCATATAGCTGCCGCTGTGCTGAAAAAGCCGCGAAAAGGGTACCTGATTAATTATCTGAGCCCGGTATGCAAACTCCGGCTGGCTTCCCAAAACCAGCTGGCCTGCGCCATTCAGCCAGGCTCCCACCCGGCCCGCATCGGCTCCCGGCTTTAGGTAGCACAGCGGTGACAGATCCACCGGATCATAGGCTTCCTCCCCCTCATCCTGGGTCAAAAACCCGCCCCGGCCAGGCACGGTCCACTGCCGCACTCGCTTAGGCGGCCGCACGTATTCAGCCTGAGTCTCAACGATCACGCCCATGTCAGAGGCCAGTTGCCCGTTAAAGCTGAAATCATGAAATAACATATCTC